>JBILXQ010000305.1:0-4053 GCA_044378375.1 Planctomycetota bacterium | reverse complement strand
GGTCCTGTACGGCACGCTGCGCTCCATCGAAAAGAAGCAGGGCCGCAGCATGGAGACGGGCGGCATCAAGACCGAGGATGTCTACTACCTGTTCGTGCTGGACGCGGTGAACATCGAGACCGGCGAGATCATCTGGTCCGACAAGGGCGAGATCCGCAAGGTTCAGAAGACCGGCATCTTCGGCTGAATGCTTAAGATCTAGATTCTCGCAAGTTGGCCGTTCGGTTCGCGCCGGACCGCGGCTGACTACCTCGCAGCCACGAGAGGCTGCGCTGGGGACTCTTCTCGAAGTTCACGACCCGCTGGTACGCGCCGGCGGGTCGTGTTCTTTACCGGTCGTGTTCTTTTTTTCGTTCGTCTGCCCAAGAACCGCGGCTCTCAACTCCAGCACTCCTTGGAGAGAGGGAGTGAAGGGGATTCGAGGTTTCTTGAGGGAGTGAACCCGGTTGCTTGGGGGTGCGAGCCCCAGCCGCCGGGTTCGCTTTATAGGCTTGGCCTTGCCACTCGCTACGATGCCCGCATGAAGCGTGTGCTGGTCACTGGCGGTGCGGGGTTCATCGGCTCCCACCTGTGTGAGGCCCTTGTGGGCAAGGGGGCCAAAGTCGTGGTGCTCGACGACTTGTCTAGCGGCCGCCTTGCCAATCTGGAGGCGTTGGGCGTGGGCCAGCTCGGCAGCGGTGCGCCGGTCGAGTTCGTCCAAGGCTCGATCGTCGATTTCGAGGCCTGCGCGCGCGCTGTGCGCGGCTGCGATGCGGTCCTGCACGAGGCGGCGCAAGTCAGCGTGCCGCGTTCGGTGGCCGAGCCGCTGGAGAGCTACCGCATCAATGTGATGGGCACGCTGCATGTGCTGGAGGCCGCGCGTCAAGCGGGCGTGACACGCCTCGTGTTCGCCGCGTCCAGCGCCGCCTACGGCAACACAGCCGAATTGCCCAAGCACGAGGACATGCGGCCGACTCCGCTGTCGCCCTACGCCAGCGGCAAGCTCGCGGGCGAGCAACTGCTCGAGGTCTACGCGCGCCTGCACGGCCTGCGCACCGTGGCGCTACGCTACTTCAATGTCTTCGGGCCGCGCCAGGTCGACGACAGCCCGTACACCGGCGTGATCGCCATCTTTGCACGCGCGTTGCTCGAAGGCCGCACGCCCACCATCTACGGCGATGGCGAGCAGACCCGCGACATGACCTACGTCGACAACGTGGTGCAGGCCAATCTGTTGGCCTTGCAGCGCGATGTACCGGCCGGGACCGTGGTCAACATCGGCTGTGGCGAGCGGATTCGCCTCTTGGACCTGTACGCGGCGATGGCCCGCGAGGCGGGCTTCGATCGCCCTGCCCTGCACGCTCCCGAGCGCGCGGGCGATGTGCGCGATTCCCTGGCCTCGATCGAGCGCGCGCGCCAGTTGCTGGGCTACGAACCTAAAGTCCCGTGGCGCGAGGGGTTGGTACGCACGATGGCGTGGTACCGCCAGCGCCTGACGCACGGTTGACAGGGCTCCTACGCCGTAAAGACCGCGGTCGGCTTGCCCGTGGGCGTGCTGCTGTCTACGATTTCCGCCTTATCACGCGGCATCCAAGGTCCTGACGACCCCCCCGCCGCAGACAAAGAAGAACCGACCCCAATGGACTTCCGCAGCGAGCTCGAGGCTATCGGCCTCAAGACGGTCACCTACAAGTACGACCTCTCCAAGGAGGACCTCTTCCACGAGGCCATCCAGAACGATCGCGGCCGCGTAGCAAAGGACGGCCCGAGCAACGCCCAAAAAGCGTATCCGACCAAGCTCGGCGTGCGCGGTCCGCTCGTCTACTACACGGACCCGGATTGCACCGGTCGCCGCGTCAAGGACACCTACGCAGTGGCGTGGCCCGAGGTCGAAGAGACCATCTGGTGGAAGGACGATGTCCAGCGCTATGACCCGGTCAAGTACCAGGGCTTGCTGCAGCGCGTGCTCGATCACCTGAACGCCAAGAAGGCGACCCTGTACGTCAAGGACGTCTATGTGGGCGCCGATCCCGAGTTCGCGATTCCTTATCGCTTCGTGGGCGAGTTCGCCACGCACGCGATGTTCGCGCACAACATGTTCCCCAAGTGCTTGGTGGGCGTGAAGGACGTGGCCAAGCGTCGTTGGACGATGATCAACGCGCCGAGCTTTGTGTGCGTGCCGGAGCGCGACGGTTCGCGCGCCGAAGCGGCGATCATCATCGACGTGCGCAACAAGATCTGCCTCGTGGCGGGTCGCGCGGATTACTGCGGTGTCGTCAAGAAGACGATCTTCACCGTGGCGAACTACTTGCTGCCGCTCGAAGGTCGCTTGTCGATGCACTGCTCGGCCAACGTCGGTCCGAACGGTGATGCCGCGATCCTGTTCGGCCTCTCGGGCACGGGCAAGACGACGCTGTCGGCCGACCCTGACCGTCGCTTGATCGGTGACGACGAGACGATCTGGAGCGACAACGGTCTGTGCAACCTGGAGGACGGCTGCTACGCCAAGCTCGTCGACCTCAGCAAGGAAGCCGAGCCGGTCATCGCTGCCGCGCTGTCGAAGCCGGGCACGATCATCGAGAACGTGCCCGCCGTGAAGGGCAAGGCTATGAGCGAGTGCGACCCGCAGGAGCTCGACTTGACGGATAAGTCGATCACCGAGAACACGCGCTTCAGCTACCCGCTCGACTGCAACCCGAACGTCATGCCGGGCGCGCGTGGTTCGCACCCCGAGACGATCGTGCTGCTGACGGCGGATGCCTTCGGTGTGCTGCCGCCGGTGGCGGTGCTCGAGGGCAAGGACGTGATGTACCACTTCGTGTCGGGCTTCACCGCGAAGCTCGCCGGCACCGAAGTCGGCGTCACCGAGCCCAAGCCGGCCTTCTCGGCCTGCTTTGGCGCGCCGTTCATGGCCCACAAGCCGAGCGTGTACGCCAAGCTCCTGCGTCAGAAGATGGAGAAGCACAAGGCGCGCTGCATCCTGCTCAACACGGGCTGGAGTGGTGGCGCGTACGGCACCGGCAAGCGCATCTCGATCAAGGACACGCGCGCGTTGCTGAACGCGGCCCTGCGCGGCGACCTCGATGAGGGCAAGGTGCAGTACGAAGTGCACCCGATCTTCAACATGCGTATGCCGACCTCGTGCCCGGGTGTGGATCCCAAGATCCTCAATCCGCGCAACACGTGGGCCGACAAGGCCGCCTACGATGTGGCAGCGACCAAGCTGCGCGACCTGTTCCGCGAGAACTTCGCCAAGAAGAACTTCGGTGCGCTCGGCATCGAACCTGTGATGTGAGCTGCGTCGGTTCTCGACCCTGACACCTCTCGTTGCTGACACCGGCCGCGGCCTTCATTGGCTGCGGCCGTGTTCATTTTGGCGCACCATCGCGTACGATCTGCACCACTCCCATGAGCGACGCCAAGACCCACTATCTCGCTGGCCTGAAGCACTTTGGTCAGAACCGCTACGAGGAGGCGATCGCGTGCTACGAGCAAGCGCTCGCAGCCCAGCCCGCGTGGACAGATGTGCTGAACGCCAAGGCGACGGCGCAGAGCAAGTTGGGCCAGCACGAAGCCGCCGTGGCGACGATTCATGAAGCCATCGCCGTCAATCCTGACGACGCGTTCTTCTACACGAGCTTGAGCATCTTCCTGCAGCGCATGGGCAAGATCCCCGAGGCCGAAGCGGCCGCGGCCAAGGCGCGCATGATCAACTGGAAGGAAGAGCTGAAGAAGAACCCGAACGCCCCGATGCCGGACGGCGGGTTCAAGGTGATCCAGTAGCGCACGGACAGGGCTGGCGCGGACGCGTCAGCTGTCGTCTTCGTCGTCCATGCCCAATTGCTTGCGGCCTTCGGGCGAGATGCGGTGCGGCGTCCAAGCCGGGTCCCACACGATCTGAATCTCCGTGCCGGAGATCCCCGGCAGCGTGTTGACGCGCCGCTTCATCGTCTCGGGGATGGTGCGCGCTTCCGGGCAGGACTGCGAGGTCAGTGTCATGACAATTTGACAGACGCCCGTGTCGAGCACTTGGACATCGTAGACCAAGCCCAGGTCGATGATGTTGACCGGGAT
>JBILXQ010000303.1:0-4055 GCA_044378375.1 Planctomycetota bacterium | reverse complement strand
CGCAGCACGCGGATCGAGCCCTTGCGGCAGTTCAAACTCGACGATGTCGCAGGTATCCGGTACCGAGCGCAACAGGCGGGCACCGCGCTGATCGGCTAAGGCCTGACCAGATGACCCGTCCTTCATGCGCACCAACAAGCGTCCAGCCAGTTGCTCAAGCCGTGCCTCACTCACCAGCCGCGCGCCTGAAGCCACTTGATGCGCAAGACGCTCGTTGCTGGCCGCCGTGCGCGCGCGCGCGGGACGCCCCACGCCAGCGCTGGCCGTCAAACGCACTTGACCACGAGTGCCGCCGATCACACTCCATGCATCCAAGGCGGCGGCGCTCCAACGCAACTCGCCACCTTGTTCATCCAGTGCACCAACTAGCTCGCCCTCGCTGCTGACGACACGCACGGCACAGTCCGCGCGCAACACAAGGTTCAAAGACTCAGCCGCCGCAACACGCGCAGTCGCCTCAGGACTGCTGAGCAAAAGGCGCTCATCGCCGGCCAAGAGCGCCCCCAAAGAACCACGCATGGGTTCGGCGCGCGTCAAGGGCGCAGCCGCGAGCTCCACCGTCCATGCTCCCTCGCCGCGCACAATCAGGTCTGAGCGTCCGCGCATGCTAAAGCTCGCGTCCGCACTCAACGGCTCTACATGCATGGACAGCGCGTCCAAGGGCGCGACTTGCACCGCGCCTGAAATGACTCGCGCCGTCACGCGCAGACGATCACTGCTGCGCAAGCGCAAGGTAGCAACGCCTTCGTCACCCACGCCGGACACATGCACGCGCTGACGCGGAGCTAAGTCGACCGTCGTGCGCTGCACATCCAGCGAGGCACCCGCATTTGTCGCGGTTAGCGCGCTCGGTGCAGGCAGAAACAAGACTTCCCCTGCAAGGCTTGCAGGCCCGCTCTCACCGCCACCTCCTCCGGCCCCGCACGAGGGAGTCAGGAGCAACGCGAGACCGAGCGACAGGCAGGCAGAGATCGAATGCGTAGTCTTCATAGCTATGTCCCTAACGCCGAGCTGGCGCAGGTCCACAGCCTAACGATGCCGGGCCGTAAGTTCCGAATGGAAGCGACGGAAGTGCTGAATGAGGCGCTCTTCAACCGCCTGCAAGGCGCAGGAGCCCGCGACATGCTCGGCAAGGTTCGTCATCACGCGATGATCCAGACCGCACGGCTGAAAGCCGGCAAAGCGTGTCAAATCCGCTTGCACGTTCAGAGCCAGCCCATGCCAGGTCACCCAGCGCCGCACGGCCACGCCAATCGAACAGACCTTGCGCTCGCCAATCCACACGCCTGTGTAGCCGTCCACGCGACGCCCACTCACCCCAAAGTCAGCCAAAGTGTCGATCACCACTTGTTCAAGCCCACGCAGCCATGCATGCAAGTCGCGCTGGCCTTCAGGCAAGTGCACGATGGGGTAGGCCACGATTTGACCCGGGCCGTGCCAAGTGGCTTCGCCGCCGCGCTCAACCTGCACCACAGGCATGTCCACGCCGGCGGCATCGCCATGCGGAGACTTGCGACCGAGAGTGACCACATCCGCATGCTCGGTCGTCAGCAACACATCGCCGATGCGGCCGTCGGCACGCATCACCAGCAGCTCTTGCTGCAGGCGATGCGCATCCTCGTATCGGGTGCGCCCCAGCACGCGCACCTCAAGCGCAGGCGTGGTAGCACTCACTTCTTCTGGTAGATGTGCACCGCCATGCCATGCACGGCTTCGGCGGCTTCCATCATGGCTTCCGGCAGAGTCGGGTGCGCGTGGATCGTGCGCGCGATGTCCTCGGCCGTCGCGCCCATCTCGATGGCGAGTGCGGCCTCGGCGATCAGCTCCGTCACTTCAGGGCCAACCATGTGCACGCCCAAGATCTCGTCCGTCTTGGCGTCCGTGATCAACTTCACGAAGCCTTCGGTCTCCATCAAGCTCATGGCGCGCCCGGAGGCCGCGAACGGGAACGAACCCGTCTTGTAAGCGAGGCCCTTCTCCTTGCACTGGTCTTCGGTCAGACCGACCGAAGCCATCTCAGGTGAAGTAAAGATGACAGCCGGCACGCAGCGCACATCGTAGGTCTCGTTCTGGCCCGCGATGACCGCAGCAGCCACCAGACCTTCCTTGCTGCCCTTGTGCGCCAGCATCGGCTGACCGGCAATGTCGCCAATCGCGTAGATGTGCTTGACCTTGGTGCGCATCTGCGCGTCCACCGCGAGGAAGCCCTTCGCATCCACCGCCAGGCCGGCCTTCTCCAACTGCAAGCCCGCGCTGTACGGTTTGCGGCCCACCGTCGAAAGGATTTGATCGCACTCGATCGTGCTGGCCACGCCCTTGGTCTCGATCTTGACGGTCGTCTTGCCGCCCTTGCGCTCGTAGCCCTTGGCAAAGGTCTCCGTCTTCAAGTCGACGCCCATCTTCTTCAGCGAGCGCTCGATGACCTTGACGCAATCGCGCTCTTGTCCGGGCAATGCGCCGGCTGACGCCTCAAGCACCGTGACCTTGGAGCCGAGCTTCTTGTACATGATGCCCAGCTCAAGCCCGATGTAGCCGCCACCGATGACCACGAGGTGGCCCGGGATCTTGGCGGGACGCAGCGCGCCTGTCGACGACCACACCGCGTCTTCATCGTTCTTGAAGCCCGGGATCTCGATCGGCACCGAACCCGTCGCGATCACGGCATCATCGAACGAGAGCTTCTTCTCGCCCTCCTTGCTCTGCACCGCGATCGTCTTGGCATCCACGAAGCGCGCTTCGCCATAGACCACATCCACCTTGTGGTTCTTCAGCAACACGCCGATGCCACCGGTGAGCTTGCCGACAATGCCCGCCTTCCACTCGACCAGCTTCTTGGCATCGACTTCGACGCCCTTGACGGTGATGCCCATCGCCGAAGCCTCGGCGAGGCGATTCACCAGCACGCCCGCGGCGATCAACGCCTTGCTGGGGATGCAGCCAACATTGAGGCAGGTGCCACCGAGGTACTCCTTCTCGACGACCGTGACCTTTTGGCCGAGTTGAGCGAGACGGATGGCACAGACATAGCCGGCGGGGCCAGCTCCGATGACGACGACGTTGCGGGGCATGCGTGGGTCCTTTGGGGCGAAGAGTCTACCCTAAAAGGCCACGGGCTCGGCGTGCACAGAGCAGCTATGCTTTGGTTGCAACACCCATCACAGCGTATGCGGGTATCCCTCCTAGTAACAGGTGCTTTAGCTCTCATGCCGCTGGGCTCGCTTGCCAGCGGCAACAGCGGCACACAGACGAGTCCGCACGCGCCTGCGCTGCGTGGGCGGCCCGAGCGGCTCCGCCAGTGGAGCGTCATCGGCGAAGCCCCGCTGAGCGCGGGCGAGGTCATGAGTCCCTACCTTGAGCTCTCACCCAGCGGTGTGCCACACATCGCGTATCAAGACTTCCTGACAACGAATCACCGTCTCTCGCTACGCCGTTGGTCGGAGTCGCTGCGCAGTTGGCTGGATGTGGTGCCGCAAGGTGCGGGCAGCGCGCAAGAGAGCTGGTACAACCGCTTTGTCTTCGCGCCCGATGGCACCTTGTGGCTAGCGGCCCGCGAGTACGGGCAACCCACAGCCGTGGTGCGCACACTCTCGCCCTTCAACGGTGTGTGGTCATTGCTGCCGAGCGGCGCAAGCCCCGGCGAGGCGCACTGTGTGGATCTCGCCTTGCAGGCGAATGGCTGGCCGATCGTCGTGGTGCAGGACCGCACGACGACGCCGGTCGATCGCACTACGGTGCGGCGCTTTGATGGCACGCAATGGCACACCATGGGCACGCCCGGCATCAGTGCGGGGCTGGCGCACTATCAGTCGCTCTCGATGGGACCGACTGGACAACTCGTGTGCGCGTGGAGCGACCTCACGGCGGGTGGACGGCCCGTCGTCAAGCAGTGGAACGAGTCACTTCAGGCGTGGCTTGACTGCGGCGCGCCCAACTTCAGTCTCGACAACGCAGCCAACCTGGTCGTCGAGCATGCACCGGATGGCAGCGTGTGGTTGGCGTGGGTGGTCACCAACCAACGCGTGTCCGTGTGGAAGCTCGAGGGCCAGCAGTGGCTC
>JBILXQ010000304.1:0-4055 GCA_044378375.1 Planctomycetota bacterium | reverse complement strand
GATCTGCCTCTGAGTCAACGCGCCACAGAGCTCAAGTCTTGGTCCATCCCGTTCCTTGCCAAATGGAAGCGCGACACCGAACGCACGGTGTTCTCGGCGTTCTTGAGCTTGATTCGCTATGAAGCGACGCCCGCTGCATGGAGCCTGACGCTCTTGTGGTTCATTGACTTCCATGGTGGCGATGCCGACAGACTGCAGGAGGTCGAGTGATTTCGCTGTGTGTGCTTGTGGCCGCTCAAGCCAGCGTGCTTGAGTTCGGGGCCACGATGGCGTTGCCGCTGCAAGACAAGTACGCAGTCGCCGACACGCTGCTCGTCGATGTGAATGCGGATGGCATCAATGACTTGGTGCTTTCCGGACGCAATGACGAGCGACGGGTTGAGGTATGGTTGCGCCAGCCTCGGCCGCGGGCCTTCACGGCTGCCGCCGCGCAGTTCAGCACGGCTATCTCCGATGATGTGATTGCGTATGCGTGGTTGCGCGCGGGATCGGGCGCGCGCGAGCTGCATGTCTTCACCCCGCGCTCGATGTATCGTCACGATCCAAGTGCGAAGGACTTAGATACACGTTTCGTGCGCGTGGTGGATGTCGAGCTACTGTGGCCTATGGCGGATCCCGCAGGCGCCTTTCACTTGCAGAACTTCGTCTGGGACCTCAATGGCGACGGGCGCGACGAGCTCGTGTTGCCCGAGCCCGAGGGCTACCGCATCCTTCATCGCGCTAGCGACGGCGTATGGGTAGGCACACGCCTGAACTCCGACACCGAAGCCACCTCGCGCATCGCCCAAGAACGCGCGGAAGTACGCAACCAAGGTGAGGCCGCCGGCTTCCAAGCGCGTGCCGGCAAAGCGCGCGGTTTTGGTTCTGAGTTCCTGCGCGCCCCATGGTTGGATTTGCTCGATGCGCTGCCTGCGCCGGTAGTCACCGACATGGACGGTGATGGTCGATTGGATTTGGCCGCACTGGGGCGCTCGCGTCTGCAGTGGTGGCGCCAAACGGACTCACTCAGCTTTGATACCCGCACCCGGTTGCAGACGAACCCTGTCGAACGCGATAGGGCGCGCACTCTCGACTTGTCGTACTCTGCGCGGCTAGGGGATCACGATGGTGATCGCCGCACGGATGCGTTATTGTTTGCCGCGAATCGCCGCGCACAAAAGGCTCAAACGCAAGTGCTCGTCTGGCGTGGGGTCAAGACAGACCAAGAGGATGTCCTGTTCCCCGCAGATGGCACGCCTGGGCAGGTGCTGGTGCTGGATGGCATCGCACGAGCCATTGCCCACAAAGATGTCGATGGCGACGGATTGCCGGATCTTGTCGCTGGCGCGATCAAGCCTGACCTCATTGATGCCTTGCGCGCAGCGACCTCGGAGAAGGTCGATGCGCAAGTCTATGTGTACTTGAACAAGCGTGGCACCTACTCCAAGCGACCGGACCTTGCGTGGACGGTGTCCATCAAGGCTGCCCGCTTTGATGCGCAAATCGAAGTGGTGGGCGACCTGACCGGAGATGGTGTGGCTGAGTTGTTGGTGCGTAGTGAACCTGAGAAGGCTCGTATCGTGATGTTACGCAAAGGGCGCGATGGAGCGCTGTCGCTGGTTGAGAAGCCACTGTGGGAAGGGCGTTTGGATCCGGATGCACGCTTGTTGGCGCCGGCCCGCCTCGACAAGAGGAGTCCGGACTTGTTCTGGATCACGAAGGGAGGTGTGTCATGCACCAGCTTCTACTGACTGCGTTGCTTGCTGGAGCGCAAGCGGACAACGCCGCCCGTCCTGCTGCATGGACGGTGGCGTACGAGGGAGCACTACCGTATGCGATCGCCGATACGCGAGTGCTTGAATTAGGCGGTGCACCCGGCCTCGAACTGCTCGTCATCGGTACCACTGGTGCCGTCCAAACTTGGAAGCTGCCGGTGGATCCCGCACAGTCGGGACTGCGCGGGGATGCTCTCCTAGCACAGCCTACACGCAGCGCCATCGCACTGGCCTCGAGTGATGGTCGTGTGGCTTTGCCGGATCTCTATGTGCTGGATGATCGCGGCGCGAGCGTGCTGCCTCTCTTGACCGATGGCACCTATTCAAAAGAAGCGCGTGCGATCACACGTCGTGTACGCTTGACACTGCGTACCGGGATTCCGCGCTTTGTGCCGTTTGCCCCGGATATCGATCGCGATGGCTTGCCCGAGCTGGTCGTACCGCGAGGCATGCGTCTGGAGATTTGGAAGCGCCCTGTGTCCACAGGCGATGCGCCGGCCGACTATCAACGCCTGGCTGCGGTGCGCATTGCCACCACGCGCACGCGCAAGACAAGTGCTGCGCTGGCCTCGGATGTGTTGGAATCCAATGTGCGCATTCCGTCGTTGCGCTTGTTGGACCAGAACGGTGATGGCAAGGACGACATCTGGGTAGAAGAAGGCGAGCAGCGAGCGTGGCACATCGTGGGGTCAGATAGCCGTATCCCCGAAGAACCCACCCGCACGCTCGACCTTTCTCTGTACCGCGACACCTCGAGCGAAGGCTCGGGGCTCATTCCCGGCCGTGTCTTGGCTGGTGGCGACAGCGCCAGCCTGCAGGCGCGCGATCTGGATGGCGATGGTGTGGTGGACTTCGTGATTGCGCACCGGCGCAAAGTATGGGCGTTCCTCGGGACCAAGCTTGGTCCGCAGTTCGAGCAGCCCTCGGCGATCCTGAAGAGCGCGGACGAAGCCACCGTCATCTTGTTGGTGCAGCTCGATGCGGATGAACGCCCGGATCTGCTCATCTTGCGCTTGGTTGTGCCTGGTGTCGGCACACTCATTCGCGGTCTGGTCAGTGAGTGGGAGATTGAGATGGACGCCATCGCCTACCAAAACACAGGCGCCGGCCAGTTCGGCAAAGAACCCATGCAGCGCTCGAAGATCGTGTTCCGTTTGCCACCCATTCTGGATGTGGTGCGCGATCCGGAGCGTATTTTGTCGCGTTTTGAGCGAGCGGGGCAGGATGTACGCCAACCGATTGAAGGAGATTGGGACGGCGATGGTCGCCTCGATGTCGCACTGCTGGACGGGCCGGACGATCGCCCGGAGACGCGCGCGGATGCCTGGCTCGCGGCTGCAGGCGAGTTGAAGACCGGAACGGAAGACGAAGAGCGGCTCTTGCGGCGCCTGCTGTTTGAAGAGTCCAACAAAGTCTGGGATCTGGACCGCGCGGTGGAATGGCTCTCGAACTTTGGTCAAGGTCGTGTGCGCGAAGTGACAAGCGCACGACCGGCGAGCTATAGCTTGGAGCTGCCGAACGCAGCCGAGTGGCGTGTCCAATCAGCGCAGGCGGCTGACTTGGATGGCGACGGTCGTGCTGAACTGCTGCTCGTGCGCAAGGCCCGCAGCGGTGCAGCGCGGCACTCGCTGCTGGTGCTGCGAGTGCCGCGCTGATGTCAAACCAACTTGACGGGTAAGCCCCTAGCTGCGCGGCTCAAAGGCCAGTGCCCGCACCAGGAACGACCAGATGTCGGCCCACTCCTCGATGACCATCGAGGTGGGCTTGCCGGCACCGTGACCACCGCGTGTCTCGATGCGGATCAAGGCCGGTGCACCGCTCGTTTTGGCCTGTAGTTCGGCTGCAAACTTGAAGCTGTGTGCCGGCACCACGCGGTCATCGTGATCACCCGTGGTCACCATCGTTGCCGGGTAGGCCCCGCCTTCCTTCACATTGTGCAGCGGCGAATACTTGATCAGGTAGGGGAAGGCTTGCGGGTCATCGCTGCGCCCGTAATCAGAAGCCCACGCCCAACCGATCGTGAAACGGTGGTAGCGCAGCATGTCCAGCACACCGACACCGGGCAACGCGGCGCCGAACAGCTCGGGGCGTTGCGTCATGCACGCACCGACGAGCAAACCGCCGTTGCTACGGCCGTGAATGGCGAGCTTGCCCGGGCTCGTGCGCCCGCTACCTACCAGCCATTCCGCGCAAGCGATGAAGTCGTCAAAGACGTTCTGTTTGCGCTCCTTGGTACCGTCTTGGTGCCAATCACGACCGTACTCGCCACCACCGCGCAAGTTGGCACTGGCGTACACACCT
>JBILXQ010000302.1:0-4067 GCA_044378375.1 Planctomycetota bacterium | reverse complement strand
GTGATCTTCCTTGACCGCCACGAAGGTGCCGCGGCAGGTGGCGGTGATCTTGCCGCCGGCCTCTAGCTCGGCCTCCACCACGGCACGGTCGGCGCTCGATTCGACTACGCGCGCGCGCAGCAGCACGGGGCCCTGAGTCGGGGTAGGACGCTTGAGGCGCACATGGAAATCCGCAGTTACGGTGCACGGGGGCGTCGTCGCGCCGGCCTGCCGCATCAGATGCCAGGCCGCCGTCCAGTTGCTGTGGCAGTCGAGCAGCGTGCCTGTGATGCCGCCACTGAGCATGCCGGGGAAGGCCTCGTGGTGAGGCTCCGGCTGCCAGGTCGCTTCGGTGTGATCGCCGCAGGCGTGGCTCTTGATGCGCAGGCCGCGCTCGTTCGCCGGGCCGCAACCAAAGCAGCGGCCGTTCGGAGAGTAGCGGTCTTGTAGAGAGAGGGCGGTGTCGTCGGTCATGATCGTCCCAGCTACTGGGGCACCCGATAGGGCTTAGAAACAACTCCGGCCGCGAAGTCGCGGCCGGGGGTGATTGGTGGGCTAGACAGGACTCGAACCTGTAACTTCCACGATGTGAACATGGCACTCTGCCATTGAGTTACTAGCCCTTTTGTGGACGGAGAAGGTTACCGTCCGCAAGGTCTGAGCGCAACTAGTCCTTGCCCTCAACTGTCCTTGCCGAGGGTGCCGCGCAGGATGTCGTGCAGGCGCGCTTCCGCCCGCCGCAGCATCATGCGCACTGCGTCTTCGCTCTTGCCGCCCAGCAGCTCGCCGGCCTCGCGCAGGGAGCGACCCTCGAAAAACACCGCCGTGATGGCGGCGCGGTGCTCGGGAGAGAGGTGCTCGAGGGCCCCGCGCAACTGGGCCCAAGATTCGTCACGGGACACTTGCTGCGTGACGGTCATGTCCTTGGAAGCGGGCTCAAAGCCACGATCCTCGTCCGGATCGTCGCCCGCGCCGGCTAGGTGCCGCTCGCGGCCAGAATCGCGCTTGTGTGCGCCGTAAAATTCGGCCTTGTCGCGAATCTTGTTCTGCAGGATCTGGATCAACCAGCGCACCAGCGAGCCTTCGCCGCGGTATTCGTAATTGGCCAGATCGCGGGTCGCCTCGCGGAAGGTGGTCTGGGCGAGGTCATCCGGATCCTCCTTCATGCGCAGCTTTGGACCAATGCGGCGCCGCGCCAGTTCGAGCACCATGACGTGGTAGCGCGCGAAGAGCTCATTGAGCGCCACCGCGTCTCCCGATTTGGCGCGCGCCACAAGCAACGCAGTGGCATCGTCCTTGAAGCCCTCGGGCAACGAGAACGCCTCCGGCTGGCCAGCATTCGGTGCGGGCTTGCCGGCTTCCGGCGCGTTGTCAGGCTGATCTGCCATCACGCACGAAGGTAGCGCAGCCACTCCGCTGCCGCCACCTGCCTTTGTCGGGGTTCCCGCCTACTCGACAACCTGGCCACCCTTCATCACCCACGCAACGCGCAGCATGGCATCGATGTCCTGCAGCGGATCACCATCCACGGCCACCATGTCAGCCAACAATCCAGCCGCTAGGCGACCACGATCGGAGGTGCCGCACAATTGGGCCGCGTGCACGGTCGCTGTACGCACCGCCTCGGCAGGCGACATGCCGTGGCGTACATAGGCTCCGAATTCATGCGCATTTTCGCCGTGCGGGTAGACACCTGCGTCGGTTCCGAAGGCGATGCGCACACCTTCGGTGATGGCGCGCTTGAGCCACACGCTGCGCCGCGGAAACAGGTATTCGCCCTTCTTGCGCCACACGGCAGGGAGCTGTGACAGGTCCAAACGCTCGACGCAGTACTGCGTGGGCACCAACCAGGTGCCACAGTCAGACATGAGCTGGATGGCTTCATCCGACAAGAGGCTGCCATGTTCGATGGAATCCACACCAGCACGCAGCGCTGCCACGATGCCGGTTGTGCCGTGGGCGTGAGCAGCCACCTTGAGTCCATGGCGGCGCGCCTCCTCGACGATGGCCACCATCTCGGGCGAGCTGAGTTGCTGCGCACCAATATCCTCCTCGAAGGACAACACGCCCGCCGTCGCCATGATTTTGATCACGCGTGCGCCGTACTTGATCTGTTCGCGCACGGCTTTGACGCATTCATCTGGCCCATCCGCAACACCGCTCAAAGGCGTCGGACGCAATAGACTGTGATGGAAGCCCCCCGTGTCCCCGTGCCCACCCGTGATGGAAATGGCATGGCCCGCGGGAATGATGCGCGGTCCGATGAGGTCCCCGCGATCGATGGCCTTCATCAAGGCCACATCGACAAAGTCATCGCAGCCCATCTCGCGCACTGTCGTAAAACCCGAGCGCAGCGTGATGGCTGCGTGCTTGGCCCCGCGCAAGGCCGCATCCACCGAACCTTCCGTGGCAGGACGCAACGCAGACTGCGCGTCCAACTGGTACGCCAAGTGGGTGTGGCAATCGATCAACCCCGGCAACAAGGTGCGCTCTCCCAGATCCACGATGCGCGCACCTTGCGGGGCAACTGTGGGTGCGCCCACGGATTGGATGCGGTCGCCGACAACGATGACTTCGCCAGGGGCGTAGTGCGTGCCCTTCTCCACATCCATGACACGCGCCGCACGCACATGCACCTGAGCCAGAGGCTTGACGGACACGTTGAGCACTTGGGGTGCAGGTGCTTCGGCCATGGCCAAAGCAAGGCCCGAGGGCTCCGCCGCGCCATCGTCGAGTGACGGGTCCACGGACGACTGACAACCTGCAAGGAACAAGGCTGCGTACAAACAAATCGTCGCTAGGTACTTCATAGTTCTCTGTAGTGCAGGGCCTGCGCGCAGCGCATCTGAACACGATAGCTGCGGCTGCTCTACTCGCGTCCTGCGAGCTTGAGGAACTCCTCTTCCAGCATCACGCGCACGCCAAGCTCTTCGGCCTTCTTGGCTTTGCTGCCTGGTTTGCCACCGACCACGAGAATGGAGGTTTTGGCACTCACAGAAGAGGCCACATGACCGCCCATTTCCTCCACGCGTTGCTTGGCTTCGGCGCGGCCCATGTGCTCGAGAGTGCCGGTGAACACCACGGTTTGGCCTGCAAAAGGCCCTTCCGTGACACGCGCAGCGGGAGCTTCAATCACGACTCCCAGCTCCAACAAGCGTGTAGCAGTTGCCGACAACTGCGGATCGCGCAACCAGCGCACGATCTTGGCGGCCACTTCGGGACCTACACCATCCACATGCATGAGCTCGGCCTCGCTCGCGTGAGCAAGCGCCTCGAAACTGGTGAAGTGCGCGGCGAGCACACGCGCGGTGGAGGGCCCCACATCGGGAATGGCCAGCGCGACCAAGAAGCGCGCCAAGGGCACAGTCCGCCGCTCCGCCAACTCGGCGTACAAGTTGTCGACGCTCTTCGCGCCCCAACGATCCAATGCCAGCAAGCGCGCCCGCATCTCGGGAGTTTGGTCGAGGGCGAACACATCGGCGGCGCCTTGCATCAGGCCAGCGGCGTACAACTGAGCCAGCTGCTTTTCGCCCAAGCCTTCGATTTCAAAGGCTCCTTGGCCCACCAACACCAAGGCTCTACCAATGCGCTGGGGCTCGCACATGGGGTTCGGGCAACGCCAATACTTGCCTTCTGCCACCGGGGCAGTCCCGCAGGCCGGACAGCCTGCAGGAACGCGCCAGACTTCACGCCAATGGTGCGCCACAGCGCCATTGTTGCGTGCTGTCGCAGCGGCCAACTCCTCGGGCAGTGAGGCGGCCCAATCGGCAGGCTCGTCTCCTGCCGCAGCCTTGGCGACACCAAGGATTTGCGGGATCACATCACCGGCACGCCGCAAGTACACCCGATCGCCAATCGCCAAGCCCAGCTCGGCCACATAGTCGGCATTGTGCAATGTGGCGTGACGCACCGTGATGCCGCCCACCTCGACCGGCAACACATGCGCACGAGGAGTCAGGCGCCCACCGTTCCCCACCATCGTCTCGATGGCTCGCAGCGTGGCCGACACCTCGCGGGCCGCAAACTTGTGTGCGTACTGCCAGCGCGTCGAGCGCGAAGTGGTACCCAAGCGCTCGCGCAGATCGAAG
>JBILXQ010000301.1:0-4070 GCA_044378375.1 Planctomycetota bacterium | reverse complement strand
TGCGCGACTACCTCGATGTGCACTACAAGGCTCAACCGCAGCTGTTCCAGAAGCTGGCCGTGTGCGATGACGACAAGCCGGAGAGCTATCCGGAGTTCGATCAGTTGTATGCGTCACTGGACACTACTTTGGACCGAGCGTCCGTGCGGTACTTGTTGCGCCGCGAGGTGCGTGGGCGGGCACAAGACGATCGTGGCGCGGCCTTCCCGGAAGGTGACTTCCAAGAAGATCCGCAACTGCAGAAGGCCATCGAAGTGGCGTTGGCCAAGCTGGGCCGAACACCGGCTGATGTGCCGGAATACGGCGCAACCTTCGGCGAAGCCAAGGCCAGCAAGAGCCAGAAGCCGCTCGATCTCGCGCTATCGGATCGTGAACGTACAGATCTCTTGACAACCATGGAGTGGTTGGAACAAGAGCGCAAGAAGCTCGACCCTGCGGATCCGCGCTGGGACGAAGTGCGTCAGGTGCTGCAACGGATCTTGTCGCAGCCCAAGTGATGCAGCCAGCTAGCTGCAGCAAGCACTAGCGCAAGCTCATTCGGCCCATGTCAGCTGCCAGCTGAGTGGGCCGTTCGCTTGACGCGCACGCTCGACAGGCAGCGTGAGTGTCGCGGTCTTGGCCTCGCTTTCGCCACGCGCACCGCGCACGCGTGTGCCGGCGAGTCCTTGGCTGACGACCGTCTCAGGCAACTCGATCTCGAGCTTGAACGCGGCGCCGATTTCGCGCGCACGGCTGTCGCTGGTGAAGGCCGACACCGCATCAAGTCGCGCCGTATCCTCCATCGGCACGAACAAGCGCGGCCAGCGCGCGTCGGGACCTTGGGGGATGGTGACTTCCAACCAGCGCAAACCCGCTTCGCTGGAGCCGGACTTGAAGCGGATGTCCGCCAAGGTCAGTTGATTGATGTCGGCATAGCGTCCGCTGGACGCGACCAACCCCACGCGCGCTGTGGTGCTGGCTCCGCCGACTTGGCCGTCGACCGGCCCGGGCTCGGGTACTTGCAGCAAGCAGCTCGTGTACAGCTCGCCCGCACCACCCGAGCGCAGGCGCAAGCGCGCCGAAGTAGCATCCTCCTCTTCGCAGCTAGAGAGCAGGAACGCGAGTGTGCAGCCGAGGAGCAGGGAGGTGCGCATAGAGGTACCTGCGACCGAGGCTAGCGCGCGGAACGATGGCGTTCCACAAGTGGGGGCTGGATCGTGGTCGCTGGGTGTGATTCCTTGCCACCATGCCGAGCCTGTCGTCCCCCCTACTTCTATCGGGTCCTCAAGCACTACGAGCCGAGTTGGAGCGTACCGTGCGCGCGCGGCGCGCGGCCCAGCAACGGGACTTGCGGCTGTTGGCGCAGACCACACTTATCGTAGTGCCGAGCCATCACCTAGCGCACCAAGTGCAAGCGCTGTTGTGTGGGCTCGGGACGACCGGGATGCGTGTGGCCACCGCGGCCCAAGCAGCGCGCGATGTGCTGCAACGCGCGGGGTTGCCCCAACGCGGCGGTGCCGGTTGGATGGAGGCCATGCTGCGCGCCGAAGTGCGTGCGCAAGGTCTGGAACAGGCACTGATCAGCAGCGAAGGTTCGTGGGGACTGTTGCTGGCGACGACTGGCGACCTGCTGGATGCCGGTCTGACGCACGATTGCCTCGAGGCAGCTTGGGAAGCACTGCCTACCACGGAGGTGCGGGCGCGTCAGTTGGTGCAGCTCGCAGCAGCCTTGGATGCGCGCTTGGAAGCCGCGGGATTGGGGCGGCCGCACCACATCTACGCGCAAGCAGCCGAAGCTCTGCGCCAGCGTGACATCGTGTGGGGCTTCCACGATGTGTGGATCGTCGGCTTCGCAGACGCCACAGGAATGCTGACCTTGTTCGTGGAGGCTTTGCAGCGCAGCAGCAACTGCACGGTCTACTGGGACGCCACACAGGCCGGTGCTCAGGCCAGTTCTCAGGCCGGTGGCGCGCGCTTCGGACGAGCGTTGCGCGATGCCTTGGGAGTGCACGCGCAGTCTTTGCCTGCGACGCAGCAGCTACCGCGCTTGGTGCGCGCGTCCACCCGTGGCGTCGAGGCACGACTGCTGGCCACCGACATTCATGCCGCTTTGCAACGCGGCGTACAACCGGAGCAGATTGCGCTGGTCGTGCGCACGCATGACGCACACTCATCGCGTTTGGGCCAAGCGTTGCGTGAACTAGGCATTCCGGTGGCCTCGACGGACATGCGCCGCGATGCGGCCACGCGCCCCCTGCTCGCGTTGGCAGATGTGTGGGAGCGTGGCGGCAGTGCTGGGCTGAAGAGTTGGTGCAGCGCGATGCAGCACACCGCACCCGAAGTGCGCTTGGGCTTGGCTGTGTTGGGTCTGCGCAGCGTGCACGAACTTGCGCAAGGCACGGCGATCGCCGCTTTGCCGGAGCAAGGAGTGCGGTTGCCTACGCGGCTCTGGGATGGGGGCGGTGGCGATCGTGAGCCGGATACGGATGACTCGCATGGTCAGGACGACGAGTCCGAGGACTCGCAAGCCTCAAGTGCCGAAGCAGATTCACAAGCCGACACTCGCGACAACGACAGTGCCGATGAAGGTCGCTGGCTGGCCAAGGCCACCGTTGTGCGCATGCAGAATCAAGCGCTGCGCTTCTTGGAGCATTGGGCTTTCGAGGAACACATGGATGCGGACACGATGCTGGTGCGTTCGATGCAGGCGCTGGACCAGCTGGAGCTGCCCGCAGCAGCCCAAGAGCGTGTGCAGGCCGCCCTGCAGGCATTGCATGACTGCAGGCCCCGTCAAGTAGCCGTGACAGCCGCAGATGTACGGCGCTTGGTGTGTCGCGTGCTGCGGGATGAGGCGTTGCAGGCACCCACGACAGGTGGCGGTGTGGTACTCGCCACAGCCTCACAACTGCGTTCATGTGCCTTCGAACGCCTGTATGTGCCCTTGTGCGAGTATGGTCGCTGGCCGCGTGTGCCTCAGGAGGATCCGCTACTGCCAGACAGCCTGCGCGCACTGCTGCAAGTCGTGCTACCGGCGCTTGCACGCAAGCTCGATGGACGCGAAGAAGAAGCCGGGCTACGCGCCTCGCTCCTGAATGCCGCAACCCATGTGTGTGTGTCGCATGCGCGCTTGGACGACGGCAACGAGGAGTTGCGGCCCTCTCCTTGGTTTGACGAATGGAGCGCTCAACCGGGGGCGAACGTCGTTGATGTGCGTGAAACACTGTACGACGCCGACGAGCCCCTCGATGGGCCTCGAACCACGCGCGAGCGGGCCTTGCGCGCGTCCCAGAGACTTCGTGTGCGCCAGGCAGACGGACTGACGCCGCTGCACCGGCTGCAAGTGCGCGAGGCACGCTTGCGCTACGGTCTGCCCAACGCGGATGCTCAAGCCATCGTGGCGGCTCGCCTCCAGTGGTTGCAGGAATGCGAAGCTCCTCTCGCCCAACAACGCTTCCCGTCGGCGTTGCTCGGCAAGGACTGTCCTAATCATTTGACAGCCATGCACGCCACGACGCTGGAAGACTATGTCAAGTGTCCTTGGCAGACCTTGCTGCGTCGTGGGCTGCGCGTGCGAGCACCCTTGGACCCCGAGGCTGACCTGCCCACCTTGGATGCACGTTTGGTTGGCATCGCACTCCATGCAGCCGCGGCCCTATTGGCGCCCGAACCGAGCGGTGCGTTGAGTGAGTTGCTCCACAGGCCCGCGCGCCGGCCTGATGTCGCTCCAGCCCGACTACTAGCCGTGGCGCAACAAGCCGCCAACACCACATTACGCTCCGAAGGCTTGGCCGACCGTGGTTTGGAGCCCCTACTCATCCAGCGCGTGCGTAGCCTGCTGGAGCTCATGCTGCGTTACTCTCCCGCAACGCGCTCGAGCACGGCGGACCTTGGCAACGATGGCTGGATTGCCGCCGAAGTCGAAGGTGAATGGGACTCTGGCTTGCCATCCTTGGGGCGCGTGCGCTTCCGCGCGGATCGACTAGAGAAGGTGCAAGGCCAACCACAGCTTGTCGACCTGAAAACCGGCCGGCCTCTGCATGGTTCCGGCTCGGAGGGCGCGAAGTACATCCAATCCGGGCTGATGAAGCGCA
>JBILXQ010000300.1:0-4090 GCA_044378375.1 Planctomycetota bacterium | reverse complement strand
CCGCGGCAGCGTGCTCATGGACACAGCACTCGCGGTCGCGATGTTCACCTGCACCAGTTGTCCCACCTCATCCAAGGTAGGCGGCCACGGCAGCCAGCGCCCACCGAGAGGGCCGCATAGTTCGCGCGCCATGCCCTGCGACGGATCTTCGGCGACGACCCACAGCTCCGCGCCCGCTGTCTGCAGCACTCGGCGCAGGATCCCCAGGTCCTCGCGCGGCGTGGTGACCGCATCCACCACAATGCGCCGCGCACTGCGGCTGCACGGGAACAAGTCCACCAAGTCGTCCACGACAAGCGGCTTGCCTCCCGCGGCTTCGGCATGGCGCGCCAAACGGGCCAAGCGCTCTCCAGGGCCAAACACAAGCAGGCCCGTCAGATGGGCGTCAGTGGCTCCATCTGCAGCGCTAGGAGAAGGGGTGGAACCCCAGCTGCCAGTAGCTTCAGACCTCATGGTTGCTTGTGCTTGTACTTAGCCCCTTAGCGAAGGGGATATCCAGAAAAGATTACTCCATGGGCCGAAAATTGTGGGGAATTGCGCCTTCCGGCATGGCCAGACCCCCAGCCCGGTTGCGGGAACGGGATTTTTCACTTGGGTGAGACGCCGCTTATGGGCGATTTTTGAGTCCGTCCCCACGCACGCAATGCCTTCAGGCCCCGAGATTTCCGTCGTCGTACCCGTCTACGACGAGGAGGACAACCTCCCCATCCTGCACCAGGAGCTCGCCACTGCCCTCAGCGGTAGCGGTCGGTCTTGGGAGTGTGTGTATGTGGACGATGGTTCGCGCGATAGGTCGCTGGCCGTGCTGTTGCGTTTACGCGCCCAGGACCCGCGCCGCATTCGGGTCGTGCAGTTTGCGCGCAATGCGGGTCAGACCGCGGCCCTCGCAGCAGGCTTTGATCATGCGCGCGGTGAGATCGTGATCACGCTGGATGCGGACCTTCAGAACGATCCGGCGGACATTCCCGCACTCGTCGCCAAGTTGGATGAGGGTTACGACATCGTCGCCGGTTGGCGCAAGCAACGGCACGATGGCTTTGTGCTGCGCAAGCTGCCTTCGCGCATTGCGAATCGTTTGATTGCGTGGACCACAGGTGTGGGCATCCATGACACGGGTTGCACCTTGAAAGCCTTCCGTACGGACTTGGTGCGCAACCTGCCCATCTACGCCGAACAGCATCGGTTCCTTCCGGCGATGTCCGCGGGCAGCGGTGCGCGCGTCGCAGAGTTGGTGGTCAACCATCGTCCGCGCCGTTTTGGTCACAGCAAGTACGGCCTGGGGCGCGCAGGGCGCGTGTTGCTGGACCTGCTCACGGTCAAGATGGTGAGCGGGTTCTCGCATCGCCCTTTGACCTACTTTGTGCTGGTTTCGGCGCCTTTTGGCATCGGTCTGGGTGCCTTCCTCGTGACGCGCATGTGGCACTGGCTGCACGATGGCGTGGATGAAGCCACGCTCAGCTCCACAGTCATCATGGTCGCGACCGTGACCATGGTCATGGTGTACTTCCTCATGTTGGGCTTGTTGGCGGAACTGGTCGTTAAGGCGAGCGGCATGCACCGTCCAGGCGAGACGCGCGTGCTGGTGCGGGCGATGCCGCCGGTGGGTAGGGCGGTATGACACAGCATGCTCCGCAAGTCAGCGCGCCCGAGATCAGTGTCATCGTGCCTGTGCGCACCGGCAATGCGCGCGTGCGCGCAGTCTGGGAAGCCTTGTCCAGTGTTTTGGACGGCATCGGACGAACTCACGAGTTCGTGTTCGTGTTCGATGGCGTGCGCGGCCCGGCGTGGTCTGAGGCCGAGGCGCTGGTCGCGCGTGGAGCGCGTGTGCAGTCGCTGCACATGCAGCAGGCCTTTGGTGAATCCACCTGTTTGGCAGCAGGTTTTGAGCGCGCCAGCGGAGCGATCATCGTCACCTCGCCGCAGTATGTGCAGGTGGATCCGCCTGAGTTGGCGCGCATGCTGGGGGAACTGGACAAAGGGGCGGATTTCGTCGCTCCTTGGCGCAAGGGCCGCATCGATCCGCTGTTCAATCGTGTGCAGTCGGCCCTCTTCAACTGGCTTATGCGGCGCATCATGCAGTCGAGTTTTCATGACTTGAACTGCTACTTGCGCGTTTTCAAGCGCCAAGTGCTCGAGGATGTGGCTGTCTACGGCGACATGTACCGCTTCTTGCCGGCGATCGCACAGCGCCAAGGCTTCAAGGTCGTGGAGCTGCCCGTCAAGCATGTGGCGGAGTGGACCGGGCGTTCGATCTACGGCGTGGGCGTCTATGTGCGCCGTCTTTTGGACATCCTCGGCGTGGTCTTCCTTGCGAAGTTCACGCTCAAGCCGCTGCGCTTCTTCGGCATGGTCGGCGGGGCGTTGATGCTGCTCGGAGGTGGCTTGTGCGCCGCGTTGATTGTGCAGCACGCCATCTTGGGCTCCGGTCCCGTCATCACGCGTCAAGTGTTCTTGCTGGGCTTCTTGCTCTTGATTCTGGGGGTGCAGATCGTGGGTTTCGGTCTCGTAGGGGAGATCATCATCTACACGCAGGCGCGCAACTTGCGCGAGTACAAAGTGCAGCGTGTGCATGAGGATGGAGACGGGTCGCAATCCACATGAGTGCAGAGTCCAAGCTGCAAGTGCGCGTACTGACCGCAGCGGATGATGCGGCTCGCGACCAGTATGTGGAAGCGCACCCTGAGGGCACGTTCTTTCACTTGTCCGGCTGGCGCCGAGCAGTTGTCAAGGTTTTTGGACACACTCCGCATGACTTGGGTGTGTGGCGGGGCGATGTTTTGGTCGGAATTTTGCCGCTGTTTGCGTGCAAGCGACCCTTGCAGGCGCCTGTGTGGGTCTCGACTGCCTATGCGGTCTATGGTGGTCCCTTGGCGAGTGATGCTGTCAGTGAGCGCGCGCTTGTGGATGCTGCTGTGTCAGCGGCCCGCGCCGGTGGTGCAGCGCATGTAGACTTGCGCACACGCTTTGCGCTCGCTGACGACACAGGGTTGGTGCCTCAGAATCTCTATGCCACCTTCCGCAAGAGCTCGCCTGCAACCATCGAGGAAGTGCAGGCACGCATGCCGCGCAAGGCGCGGGCCGAGGTACGCAAGGCTGTGGAACGGCACGGGCTTGTGCTGGTCGAGGGGCCAGAGCACTTGGATGCACTGGTGCGCCTCTTCGCGCACAACAAGAAGTCCTTGGGTTCGCCCAGTCTTCCGCGCCGGTGGTTCCAAGCTCTGCTCGAAGAGTATGGCGAGCGAGTCGTCGTGCATGCGGTGCAACGTCCCGATGGGGAGTTGCTGGCCGCGAGCATGAGCTTCGTGTTCCACGATGAGCTGGACTACTACTACCTTGGCGTCACTGAGGCAGGAAACCGTGAGTACAGTGCGTCGAACTACCTCGCTGCTGTGTTGCAGGAACGCTGTGTAGCACAGGGTTTGAGTGTGTTTGACTTTGGGCGTTCGCGTGTGGACACCGGCCCGTATCGCTTCAAGGTGAACCAGGGTTTCGAGCCCACGCCGTTGCCGTACCGCTTCGCTCTGCTCAAGGCTCGTGAGCTGCCGAGCTTCAATCCCTCCAATCCCAAGACGGAAGGCTTGCGTCGTACTTGGACCAAGCTGCCCGACTGGGTGACGGATGCGGCCTCAGGCGTGCTTATGCGCTGGTTGCCGTAAGCTCGATGTGTCGCGCTGCTGCGTCTAGATCTGTGACGATGGCGGTTTGAGGCAACAGGCTGCGCACGCGCGCTTCATCGGCGCTGCCTTTTCCTGTCCGGACCAGGAGTGCACGACAGTTGGCCTGTGCTGCTGCCTGCATGTCTCGCAAGGCATCGCCAATCAGCCACGAGCGGCTGAGCTCCAAGCCATGCAATTGGGCTGCTGTGTACAGCAAACCGGACTTCGGCTTTCGGCAGGCGCACTCGGTACGCCACACACCAACGCCCTCCTGTGGATGATGTGGGCAATAGAGCACATCCAACAGGTGCACACCGTGCCTAGCGAGCATGGTGCGCAGGTGCGTGTGGACGGCCTCAAGCTCTTCCACGCGCAGCAATCCACGCGCTACGGAGCTCTGGTTGCTGATCACCACAAGCGGCAGGCCCAGCCGC
>JBILXQ010000027.1:0-14888 GCA_044378375.1 Planctomycetota bacterium | reverse complement strand
GTGCGCGCAGGCGGTGCTTGCACAAAGCGGCGCTCCAAACAGCTGGATTCAAGCGCACGCGAGAGTGCACCTCGTGACAACCAATTGGGTGCGCGTTCAACCGCTTCTACGCCCAACAAGTGAGCACGTGCACTATCCTCAGTGACCAACATGGTGGTGCGTTGAGTCAGATGACGGCCTAGTGAATTGGAGAGCGCGTCACGTTCCCGCGCCAGCAGCTGCAGCGCAACGAGCAAGCCGATCGACAGCGCGACGAACCCACCAACCGTGGCTGCTGCTGTGCGCGGATTACGGCGCATCCAACGCACAAAGCGCAGCCATGGCCCTGCAGGGCGGGCGTGGATGGGTTCGAACTCGCGCACACGCCGCAAGTCCTCGGCGAAATCGAGTGCGCTCGCGTAACGACGCGCAGGGTCCTTTTCCAAGGCGGTGGCCAACACGATGTCCAGATCACGCGACACCGCGGCGTTCTTCGCACTGGCCAGAGGCGCAGGCTCGCTGCGAATGGCTTCGAAGGTCGCAGCCAACGCCGGACGCGCCCACAGGCGCTGCAAGGTCAAGGCTTCATGCAAGCTGCACGCCAAGGCCCACACATCCGTACGCGGACCGACCAAGTCGCGCCGTGCTTCAACTTGTTCAGGTGCCATGTAGTCGGGTGTGCCGTGCACATCCCCTTCCATGGTGAGTTGGCGATCGCTGGTGCGGTCCTCAGCCACGCCAAAGTCGAGCACAACCGGGCGGCCGGAAGCCTCCACCATGATGTTGCCGGGCTTGACATCACGGTGCACCACGCCGGCCACATGCGCGGCATGCAAGGCACGTGCAGTGCGCTCGAACAGCGCACACACGGCGCGCACTTGCGTCGCGTTACGCGGCACGAGGTCGAGACCGCCAACCTGGGCGGAACCATCGTCACGCGCACGCGCTAGGGCCGCGGCCAGGGTCTCGCCCTGCACCAAGTGCATGGCCAACCACGGCGGCTGCGCGCTCAAGTCAGCGTCAAGAATTCCGCACAACGAAGGATGGTCGAGGCGCGCCACCACTTCGGCTTCACGACGCAAGCGCTCGACCCGACTGGAAGCCAAGGCGTCAAATCCACCTGACAAAATCTTGAGCGCCACCTCACGCCGCAAGCGCGTGTCGCGCGCCAAGTAGACAGTGCCCTGACCACCCCGCCCAAGCTCACGCAGCAACTCGTACGGACCTACGAGCGAGGATTGCGGCGGCTCCGGTGCGGCCGCGGGCTGTTGCAAGGCCAACCATTCCGCAGCCACCTCAGCCTGACTGTTCGGAAAGCGGCGTAGCCACTCATCCAGCGGGCGCTCCACTCCGCGTGCCCTATCCGCTTCATATTGATCGACAAAGTCGCTGACATCAGCGAGCTGTGCATCGTCCAAAGGGCGGTCACGATCCAGTTGGGACACGCCAGCAGCATACGCTGCGCCAGCCCGAACCACATCGGCTACCATGAAGGCCTATGGGAGCGTCCCCGGGCAATGATCTGACTCAGCAGCTGGCTCGTGCAGCTCAGGCCGACGCCACGCGCTTTGAAGAGCTGTGTGCGCGCGTGGCGCCGGCCTTGGTGGCCTGGGCAGAGTTGCGGCTCGGTGCCAAGCTGCGCGGCAGCGTCGATCCCATGGATGTAGTGCAAGAGACTTGGTGCCGCGCTTGGCGAGCCTTTGCGAATTTTGATGCCAATCAAGTGTCGTTTCGCGCGTGGGTGTTCCGCATCGCGAAGAATGTGATCCTCGAGTGCTCACGGCGTGCTCGCCGCGACGGACCAAGTGACGCAGGCACTACTGCGCGCCTAGAGGCTATTCACGCTGCGCCTGACCGAGCGACAGCCTTGTCGCGGCGCGTGGCTCGTGATGAGAGTGCGGCGGCTTTGCTGGCATGGGCGCGCGAGCTGGGCCCTGAAGAGCACGCGTTGTTCGTGCATATCGGGCTCGAGGGCTTGAGCTACTCCGAGGCCGGGGAGCGGCTGGGTCTACAGAAAGACACCGTTGCGAAGCGCTGGCAGGGCTTGCGAGAGCGCGCCGCACGTCTTGCCAAAGCGGACGAGTACCTGGCCGAAGTGTAAGGCGATCTTGACAGATCCCTCAGCTGCGCAGCCTGCGCAGCACCCGCTGCCAGAGGGACGGCGCACCCGGGCTGTGCAGTTGCAAGGCTTCAAAGGCGCTGCGCACTTGCGCGAGCTCTGCAGCAGACAACTGGAGTGCCGCAGCACCCGCATTCTCTTCTGCTTGAGCGGCTGTGCGCGCGCCGGCAATTGCCGCGGTCACACCGGGTTGGGCAATGACCCACGCGAGCGCCACTTGAGCACAGGTCGCGCGATGCGTCTCGGCCATGGGACGCAGCACGGACTCGACCACCTGATTGACCTTGGCACGATTCGCAGCCTCAAAAGTGGCGCGTTTGTGGCGACCATCCGTGCTGTCAAAGGAACGCGACGCCGGAACTTTGCCTGTCAAGAGCCCTTGCTCGAGAGGCGAATAGACCAACACACCCACGGACTCGTCGTGGCACCACGGCAGTACATCGCGCTCCACATCGCGCGCGAGAAGGCTGTACTTGGGTTGCGTGGAGGCCAGCGGCACGCGTCCTTGCTCTGTACCCGCCAAGGCCCGCTTGGCTCGTACTAGCAGGTCGACACCATGATTCGAAAGGCCAATCTCGCGCACGAGCCCTTGACGGCGAAGGTCAAGCAAGGCACCCATCGTGTCTTCGATCGGCGTGGCAGCATCAGGCCAATGCACTTGCATCAAGTCGATGCACTCGATGCGCAGGCGGCGCAAGCTCTGCTCGACTTCATGGCGCACAGACTCTGGCCGGGCGGTGCGATAGACCCTGCGCGGCACGCCATCTTGATCCTTGGTCTCAAACCACAACTGACCTTGCGTGTCATCCCAACGCAAACCCAGCTTGGTCAGCACCAAGACCCGGTCGCGGCGGCCCTGGAGCGCCTTGGCGACAAGTTCTTCTGACAAGCCAAAGCCATACACCGGCGCGGTGTCGATGGCATTGACGCCAGCAGCAAGTGCAGCGTGAATGGCACGAATCGCTGCGTGCTCTTCATCCTCTCTGTTGGTAGTCGAGCCCCACGCCCAACCGCCGATCGCCCATGCACCAAACACAATGGGCGTGACATGAAGGGCACTCTCACCCAGTTGCCGCGTCTGCATCACCGCTGTCCTTTCGGAACACGAAGCGTTGGTAGAGAAACGAGACCAACAAGAGGGACACAGCCAAGCCCAGCATGCTTGTGGCGCGCCACAGCCCTTCGAGCCGGCCTAGATCCACGAGGAAGACCTTGCCGATCGTGAGCAGCAAGAGCGCCAAGCTGCCCCAGCGCGCGGCCACCAACTTGGTCTGTACGCCCAGGACCAGCAACGCGAGCGAGTAACTAGCCCAAGCAAGCGACAGCACGAAGTCGCGTTGAGGAAGTCGACCCAAGCCGCTCAGCTGCACCGTCTCCACCGCGTAGCCATCAATGATGGCCACATTCAACCACGCAAAGCCCACCAACAAGGCCATGCTGCCTGTGGCCAAGCTGGGAAAGCGCTCCTTAGCACGCACAGCAAGGGCTGCTGCGCCACCCATGCATAGCGCTGGCAGTAGCAGATTCCACGCATGGTCGTTCCAGAACCAGCGTGCTTCGGCGAGGTCCGCCGTGGGCAAACGCAGCACTAGGACCAAGCCAGCTAGGGCTGCTGCCACGCCGGCACCGTGTGCGAACGGTGCGTGGTGCGTCGATCGCCAGGCGCACATCAAGCCCAACGCAAGGAAAGCCAGAGCAGGCCCGACCAACCACTCGGGACGCACCTCAGCCAGAGACACTGCACCCAACACGATGGCGGCTGCAAGCCACGCATGACGAGCCGTGAGCTCACAACGCACACCTGCCCATGCGCGTAGTCCAACCGCCATCAACGTCCAACCGACCACGGACCACACATCGCTGCTGAGCTGGTACTGCTCACGCATCAAGGTCACCACCATGGGCGTCAACGCCACCCACAAGATGGCTGCGATGCGCTGCTGCCAGGCACGTGTGCGGGCATCACCTTGAGCGGTCGTACTAAGCCCGATCGACACGAGCGAGAAGCACACTGCACCTAGCGGCAGGATCCAGTGCCGAGCTGACGCATCGCCTTGGAGCGCCAGCGAGGAGGCACTCAAGCTCATGACCGCACCCAGTGAGGTCAGTGCTTGTGCCACCAAGGATTGCGCGCGCACAGCGGCCACCAGCGGCGGCAGCAGAGCAAGTACCAGCGCCAAGGCCCACAAGGACGGATTGGCCTCGCGGGCTGGCGCGCTGAATCCGATGGCTGCAGCCACGCCAAACGCCAGCAAAGCGGGCGCAACACTGGCTGCTGCGCGCTGTTCGCGCGGCACTAGCCATAGAGCTACTGCGCTCACTGTGCTTGTCAAGAGAATCAGACACAGAGCCCCTACCCATGCATCTGGCCATGCTGCGCTGGACTGTGGACTCGGGTGCTCGACAGACCACAACCACACCACCACGCCGGCCACCAGGGCACCTGCCCACGTCCATTCGGGCCGGCCACCATGAGCCAGCCGTCGCACCAGTAGCGCGCACACCACGACCAGCACAAGAACCAGCACATGCAACGGCACGGCTACACCCAAGGTCACGAGTGGCATCCACAACAACAACGCGGGCAAGGCAAACACCGCGAGTGCGAGGCGCGTAGTCTCCACACGGCCAACGGCGCGGCTACGCCCTGATAGTTCGAGGCCGACAGCGAACACCAACGCCAAGGCCACGAGCGAGCCGGCAAGTTGCCATGCTTGCGCACTCTCCAGCACGAAGTCGCGACGCGCGCACCATGCCACCATCATCGAGATGGAGCCAGCAGCAGCACCTACGGCAAGTTGGTGGTGCGTGCTGCGCACGGCCATCAGCAAGGCTGCGCTGCTCAAGCAGACGGCCAACACAGCCAAAGGCCACAAATCCGGGCCGAAACTGGCTTCATGTGCAAAGTACGCTGCAAAGGCGAAGGGCAAGAGCAGCGCAGCCGCCATACCGAAGGTGAAGCCGCGTTGAGCAGCATCTGCGCGCAACAAGGTCCAACCTGCAAACAGCAGGGCAAACAGCCCCAACACCACCAAGGCTACCGTGCCATCGGTGGCTTCGGCGCGCAGGAAGAGCCACGCGGCCTGAAGCACGGCAGTCCCTAGAACTGCAACCGTGGCGACCGACGGCCAACGGCGCTTGGACGCGACAAACAAGTAAGCCAAGTCCAGCAGCAGCACATACCCAAACAGCTGGATCGGATGATTGCCGCCGCGCGACAGAACCAGCGGAGTAGCGAAGCCTCCTACGAGCCCCAAGATGGCGATGACCTGCGAATCGCGTCTCACAGCGGTCCAACCGCTGATCGCTGTCACTGCACACATGCCGGCAAAGGCATACGGCATGTCAAGCAAACCATACAAGGCGTGCGCAGCCCAAGCGGCGGCGAACAGCGCGACGGTGCCACCCGCGTACAGCGCGTTACCCAGCAGCACATACTTCCTGCGCACCAGCGGGATGGAGCCAAGCCAAGCACCCAACCCCAACAGCACGCCGATGGTGATCCGCGCCTCAGGCCCCAATAGGCCGCGTTGAATCGAGTACTGAACGAACAAGAAGCCCGCAATCGCAAGCGCGATGCCGCCCAGCACAGCCGCTCCGCGCACACCGAGCCAGCGCTCGACACCGCCACGCTCGGTCGTGTGCTCGGTGGTGTGCGCCGCTGCCTCCAAACCCGCGTACAACGGCTCAACTGTGGGCACAGGCGCTGCGATAACAACCGCAGGCGGCGCGATAGGCGCCGGTGCGGGAGGAGGCGGACACACCGGCGCTTGCGGGCGCGCAGCGTTCAGTTCGCGCTCCACATCCTTCAACCGGCGTTGGAGCCGGCTCATGCGCACCAACAACACCACGCTCAGCACGGTCCCTGACAAGGTCAACGCGACCCACGCCAAGACGACCGCAACCCAGAAGGCCTCACTAAGCGGCATCATGCCCCTATGCTACTGATCGCCGACCTCCGTCACGCTTAGCGTTGATTCCAATCGTAGGTATCACCGGCCCGCAGCACATCCAGACGCAGACCGCGCGCGGAATGCTGGGCACCCGCTTCGCAGGGTTGCAACTGCGCTTTGCGCGCGTCAATCACCAGCACTTGGCCTTCACCCACAACCTGCACACGCGATCCGCGCACAATGGCTGCTGTGCGCTCTTCCACGCCCATGCCCACCAACTGCGGGCGATCGAGCACCGCGGCCAAAAGCCGCGTGAAACGCTGCCGCTTGATGAAGTGTTGGTCGACGATGGCATCACCCAACAAGTCGAGCCCTTCGCCCAACTGCGTGCCCCCGACCTTGATGCTCTGCAAGTCCGCCAACTCGCCACCTAGGATCATGGCGCGCGATTGGATCGCGGCACCTGCGCTCGTTCCACCCACCACGCAACCTTCGCGATGACGACGCGCGATCTCAGTATCGAGACCAAGTACCTTCAACTTGTCGAACAGTACTTTTTGATCGCCGCCACCCATCCAGATGATCTGGGCTTCGGCGAGCTGTTGCTTGGCAAGAGTCGCGTCCTCTGCAATCGCCACAGCATGCGTGGCGCCCTTCTCCTTCCAGAACACTTCAAGCTCTTTGCCCTGATTGGGATCCTCGGAAGCCCACGGCACCAGCACCATGCGCGCGTCCTTGCCGCCCGCAAGGCGGAACAACTCGTCGGAAATCGCCGCCGTAGTTCCTCCGCCGCCTGCGACCACGAGCGCGCCGGGCTCATCCTTCGGCACTAGCATGGCACACGCAACGGTGGTCAGACCCAAGGCCACAGCGAGGAGCAGGGTACGGCGCATGACCTACACGTTACACTCTGTGCGCGTGCAGGACCCTTCGGCCGTCGCAGTCGGGTTGCTGGGCGCAGACCTACGAAGGAATCCCCGATGAACCGCCTGTTGCGCGCGTCTTCGCTCCTCGCAGGCTTGGTGTTGACGCTGTGTGCCACCGTCTTCGTTGCTCCGACCTCGGATGCACGACAGGGCGATGCCTTCCAGCAGAAACACGAAGCGCTGACGAAGGAGTACGAAGAGGCCAAAACGAAGTGGCGTGCTGAGTACCAAGCGGCCGACAAGGCTAAGCGCAAGGAACTCAACACCAAGAAGCCTGCACCCGAGTACTTGGCGAAGTTCCAAGCTCTGGCCGATGAAGCCAAGGGCACAGAGACGGCCCCCAAGGCCTTGATCACGGTCATGAATGTCGCGATGGAAGCGCGCCGCATGCCCGAAGCCGTGGCCGCCTATGACACGGTGTTGGCGAACTACTTGACCTCACCCGCGATCGACATGTTGCCCTTCGTGGCGCAACAGATCGTCGCGCCCGAGCAGTACGAAGCTCTGTTGACGAAGCTGCAGGACAGCTCGCCGCACAAGAACGTCAAGGGCGCGGCGGCCTTCATGCAGTGGCAGATGGCGCAGCAGAAGATCTCCATGGCCGGCGGCGATCCCAATGCGGATGCAGCCATTCTGGAGATGGCCAAGAAGTTGGCGAAGGACTACGCGGATGTGAAGGCGCCCTTCGGCGACCAGACCTTTGGCCAGATGGCCGAAGCCTTCGTGTTCGTGGCCGAGAACCTGACCATCGGCAAGGTCGCACCGGATCAAGAAGCCATCGACGAGAACGGCGTGAAGTTCAAAGTCAGCGACTACCGCGGAAAGGTGGTGGTGCTCGACTTCTGGGGCTATTGGTGAGGCCCTTGCCGTGCGATGCTCCCGCACGAAAAGACGCTCGTGAAGCGTCTGAAAGACGAGCCCTTCGCCCTGATCGGCATCAACAGCGACGGTGATGCCGAGAAGGTTAAGAAGATCCTCAAGGAGCAGGAGATCCCGTGGCGTCAGGCCATCGACGAGACCACCGGCGGCCCCTGGGCCTCCAAGTGGGGCGTGCAGGGCTGGCCGACGATCTATGTCCTCGACCATAAGGGCGTCATCCGCTTCAAGGATGTGCGCGACGAGGACATGGACAAGGCGGTCAATCAGCTGCTGGAAGAGCTGAAGGCCGAGCAGCAGAAGGCCAAGGGCACCGGCAAGTAGCCGCAGGGGCCGCTTAGGCACGATTGGCACGCTTTGGGGCAGGAGGATGTGAATCCTCCGAAACGCCCTGAAGCGTGCTGTCGTAGACGGGGGTGGTATGACCAGCCACGCCCCCCGCGCCACGATCCGCCCGAAAGGGTGGTCTATCCCCTCGCCGCGCGGGGCGGCGGGCCCTACCATGGGGGCCCTCGACCGTCGTACGCAGGTGCGCCAGCGGGCAAATCCGCTCGAACCGTGCAACACGACGGCCTCAGTCCCCGTGACCTCCGTAACCCCCGAACCGATCCTGCACCGCGTTGCCGCGGGTGACCCTGCCGCAGTGCAAGAGGTCATCGATCGCTATGGCGGTTTGGTGTGGTCGCTGGCGCGGCGCTTCTGCCCCAACAAGGAAGAGGCGGAGGACGCGGCCCAAGAGGTCTTCATCGAGATCTGGAACAAGGCCAAGCGCTACGACGCATCCTTATCATCCGAGATCACTTTCATTGCGATGATCGCCCGCCGGCGGTTGATCGATCGTGGTCGTCGGCGCCAGCGGGCGCTGAAGGCCGATGGTTTGGAAGACGATGCCATTCTGCCGAGTGATGACCGCGACCAAGAGATGGTCGATGTTGGCGACGAAGCGGCGCGTGCGGCCAAGGCGCTGGCGCAGCTGCGCCCCGATGAACAGCGCGTGCTGCGCTTGGCGATCTACGACGGGATGTCGCACGACCAGATCGCCAAGGCCACGACGATGCCCTTGGGCACCGTGAAGACGCACCTGCGGCGCGGACTGCAACGTGTACGCGAGATGCTGGGTGTCGAGCAGCAAGCGGGAGATGCGTCGTGAAGAACCGACTGCGTCACATCCCCCTGCGTCACATCCCGGCCAACGAGACCGAGCAGCAGCTGTTCGAGTTGATGTACGAACGCGCGATGACGGGTCTCGATGACGAGCGTCAAGCCGAGTACGAACGCCGCGCAGCGCAGCATCCGGATCTGGATGTGGATTGCTACGAGCGCGCCGCAGCGGCGATCTGGCTGCATCACTCCGATGGCCAGTGCCAGACGATGCCGCAAGCACTGAAGAGCCGCATCGCAGCGAGCGCGCCTACGCGTCCAGAACGCTTGACAGCGCGGCCTTTCGCTTCGGCATGGACCTGGAGCGGATGGGCAGCGGCCGCAGGCTTGGCAGCGTGGTTGCTGCTGAGTGCGCCGCAGCCGTCCAAAACGCTGGACGCAAGCGCCCAGCGTGCCGCTTTCTTGGAGGCCGAGCCTACCGCTCGCCGTGCAGCATGGACTGCCACCGAAGATCCCGATGGCCGCGCCGTCGCCGGTGATGTGGTTTGGAGTCCGGCCTCTCAGCAAGGCTACATGCGCTTCACCGGGCTGCCGCAAAACGACCCCAAGGCCAAGCAGTACCAGTTGTGGATCTTTGATGCACAACGCCCGGATGCCACGCCAGTGGATGGCGGTGTCTTTGACATCACCACCAACGCCGAGATGGTGGTGCCCATTCAAGCCAGGTTAGCCGTGGGTCAAGCAACCATGTTTGCCGTGACCGTGGAGGCACCTGGCGGCGTGGTGGTGAGCAAGCGCGAGCACATCGTGGCGCTTGCAAGTTTGTGAGCTGAAGAGCGCGAGGCTATCCTCTGCGCCTCTATGCTCCGCATCCTGCACGTAGGCTTGGGCCCTTTGGGCGTCAAAATCGTCACTGACCTCCACACGCGGGGCGTTGGCAAAGTAGTGGCCGCCGTTGATACGGCACCGGAACTGGTGGGCAAGAAGCTCTCCGAAGTGGTGTCCGGTGCACCTGACAAGCCGCGCGTGCAGAAGGACCTCAACGGCATCGACTTCAAAAAGATTGACGCCGTGGTCGTGGCGACCTCGTCCGACCTTGCGAAGTGCGCGCCGACCTTCGAGGCGCTGCTCAAGCATGGTGCGAGCATTGTCAGCTCGTGCGAGGAGCTGTCGTGGCCTTATCTGCGCCATGCCGCTTTGTCCAAAAAACTGGACAAGCTCGCCAAGGCCAATGGCGGCCGGCTGCTGGGCACGGGCGTGAACCCCGGCTTCTTGATGGACGCCTTCCCGGTGGCGGCCACGGCCATCTGCCGCAGCGTGCAGAGCGTGGAAGTGCATCGCTTCCAAGATGCCTCCTCGCGCCGCGTGCCCTTCCAAAAGAAGATCGGCGTGGGTTTGGATGACGCAGGTTTCGAGGCTGGTATCAAGGCTGGTTGGCTGCGCCATGTGGGCTTGGGCGAGTCGCTGCACTTCATCGCTGCACGCATGGGATGGACACTCGAGCGTTGGGAAGAAGATCGCCCGCGCGCAGTCAAGGCCACCAAGGCCATGAGCTCGGGTCTGGGTCCGGTGAAGAAGGGGCTGGCGTGCGGCGTGTACCAAGAAGCCCGCGGCTACTGCGGCGGCAAGCAGGTCGTCACGCTCAAGTTCGAGGCCGCCTTGGGACTCAAAAACCCGCATGACCGTGTGGTCGTCGTGGGCGAGCCGTCGCTAGACCTCACCTGGAAGGGCGGCGTGCAGGGTGACATCGCGACCTCGGCCATTGTGGTCAACTCGATCGCTTCGCTGCTGCAGGCGTCTCCCGGCCTGCACACGATGGCGAGCATCCCGCTCGTTTCGTGCACGCCGGGCTCTGTCAAGAAAACCTGACAGACACGGTCATGCCCACAGGACGCCTGCCTATTGAAGCCGCCGCGCCGGCGCGTGCGACTCTGCAGGGCAGGGAGCTCGTGCTGTGGGCTGGCTGCGACTACTTGGGCTTGGCCCGCGATCCGCTGGTTCAAGCTGCGGCGCAGGCAGGCTTGGTGCAGTACGGACTGTCGACCTCCGGCTCGCGCGAAACCACCGGCAACACGTGCGCCCATGACGAGCTGGAGCCCTTGCTCGCGGCACACTTGGGGTTGGAGGCCGCGCACTTGGTGCCCGACGGCTACCTATCCAATCTCTGTCTCTTCCAAGGCCTCGGCGCGCGCGTGCGGCGAGCATTGGTGGACAAGGAATGTCATGTCAGTGTGCGCGATGCGCTGGCCGCGTGCGGGATCGAAACGCGCGACTACAACTTGTGTTCGGCGAGTGAAGCGCGCGCCGCAGCAGCCGGCTGGGACACCGACTACAGCATCGTGACAGATGGTTGTTATCCGGTGATGAAGGGCATCGCGCCCTTGCCCGCACTGTTGGAGCTGCTGCCTGCGAATGGCTACCTGATCGTGGACGACTGCCATGGCTTCGGTGTGCTGGGCGCGCAGGGACGCGGTACGCATGAACACCACCGCGTGCACGATCCGCGCTTGATCATCAACGGGACCTTGTCCAAAGCACTGGGCGCGTTTGGCGGCTTTGTTGCGGGGCCACAGAGCATCATCGAGCTCGTGCGGCAACGCTCACATGCCTATGCGGGCTCTACTCCGGTGCCGCCGGCGTGTGTGCTTGCCGCCCATGCCGGCCTGCGCGAGCTGATCAACACGGCGACGCTGCCCCACGGCCGCCTCGCGCGTCTGCGTGCCAACACCGAGCGCGCACGCGCCATCTTGCGCGCCTGTGGACTCGCCCCGCACGAGCTACCGCTGCCGGTGTTTGCCTTCACTCTGCCCACGCATGACGCCATGGAGCAGGCCTACCAGCGCCTGCTGCAGCTCGGCATGTTGGTGCCCTACATCCACTATCCCGACAGCCTGGGCGGCTACTTCCGCCTGGCCGTCTCGGCGGCGCACACCGAACCCGACTTTGCCCTGCTCGAGCGCGGGCTGCGTGAGGTGCTCGCGTGAGCCGTCCGGTTTGCTTGACAGACGCCTTGCTGCAACAACTCGCCCAGCAGTACGGCACACCGCTGTGGGTCTATGATGCCGGCACGATTGCAGCGCGCGTACATGAGCTGCGCTCCTTTGACCGCATTCGGTATGCGCAAAAGGCCAACGGCAACTTGGCGGTGCTGGCACTCCTGCGCGACATGGGTGTGGATGTTGATGCCGTTTCAGCCGGTGAAGTCGCCCGCGCCATGGCGGCTGGCTATGCGCCCGAGGACATCGTCTACACCGCCGATGTCTTTGATGCGGCCGCGCTCGAGGTCATCAGCCGACTGCCGGTGCAAGTGAACCTAGGTTCGGCCTTCATGGTCGAGCAACTCGCGCGCGTGCGCCCGGGCGCCACAGCCACCGTGCGTGTGAATCCGGGCTTTGGTCACGGCTATGCCAAGAAGACGAACACCGGCGGTGAGGCCAGCAAGCATGGTGTCTGGCATGCCGAACTTCCGGTTCTGATCGAACGTGCGCACGCCTTGGGCCTGACACTCGATGGCTTGCATGTGCACATCGGCTCGGGCTCCGATTTCGAACACTTGACGCGCGTGTGCGCTGCGGTGAGTGACTTGGCACCGCTGTTTGGCAGCGCGCTGCGGCGCGTTTCCGCTGGTGGTGGACTGCCGGTCGCCTACAAGAGTCATGAGCCAGCCTTTGATGCGGCGCGCTTCTGTGCCACATGGCTGGCCACCAAGCACAGCATCGAACAGCGGCTGGGTCATGCGATCGAGTTGGAAGTCGAGCCTGGTCGACGCTTGGTCGCGGAGTGCGGCCTGTTGGTGACGCGTGTCTGTGGCACCAAGCGTCAGGGCACGCAGGACTACATCTTGGTCGATGCAGGCTTCAATGCCTTGGCGCGACCGGCCATGTACGGCGCGTGGCACGACATCTCGATCGTTGGCGCCGCCGATACTGCGGCCGTTGCTCCTCGATTAGTTGCAGGACCTCTATGCGAATCGGGTGACATGTACACCCAAGGCCCCGGCGGTGAGATCGAACCGCGACTCTTGCCCGAAGCACGCGAAGGTGACTTGTTGCTTGTCCACGATGCAGGCGCATACGGTGCCAGCATGTCCTCGACCTACAACGGCCACCCCTTGGCCGCTGAGGTGTTGGTGCACAACGGAGTCGCACGCCTCGTGCGGCGCCGTCAGACCCTCGATGAACTCCTCGCGCAAGAGCGCGGATTGACCCAGCCATGACCAAGAAGAAGCCCGACTTTCACGACGCTGACCTGATCCTCAAGCTGTATGACCTGCGCCGCGAGAAGGTCATGCGCGAATCGCGCAACGCCATCTTCGGCTTCGTGCCCAAGAACTACGAAGAGATGGTGGCGGTGCTGGCACCGGACCATCCGCTGAACGCGGCCTTCCGCCAAGTGTCGTCGTACTACGAGATGGCCTATGGCTTCGCGCGCCACGGCACCATCAACGCCGAGTTGCTGGCGGAGAGCACGGTCGAAGGCCTGATTTTGTACTGCAAGGTGCTGCCCTTCTTGCCGCAACTGCGCGCAGAGTACTCGCCCTTCCAGTTCCAGAACGCCGAGTGGATGACCAAGAAGACGAAGGCCTACCAAGCGCGCATGCCGCTGGTGTTGGAGCGCGTGCGCAAGATGGGTTCGCCGTTGCCTGAGAAGACGAAGCTCAAGAAGAAGAGCTAGGTCGATCCGCGCCGTCTACGCGAGGTCGAAGATCAATACCTCGCTCCCAGCAGAGGCCGTGATGGTGATCGCGGCCTCTGCTTCCATTGCGGCGGCATCACCGGCGCTGAGTGACTTGCCATTGACGGTGGCACTGCCCTTGGCGAGGTGGACCCATGCGCCCCGCCCCGCGGCGAGCGGCAAGCTCCACTGCCGCGCTTCGTGAGCGCGTACCACCCACAGGTACGCATCGGCTTCGATCGCGATAGAGTCTGAGGCTCCGTCGGGCGAAAGCACGAGCACAGGCTCCTGTCGTTCAAGAGCCACCGTAAAGTTGTTTTGACCGTAGCGCGGAGTCAAGCCGCGCTCCCTCGGCAGCATCCAAATCTGCAGCAAGTGCGCATCCACAGTCGGCGATGGATTGAACTCGCTGTGCATGACGCCACGCCCGGCTGACATGTACTGGGCCTCGCCTGGCGCCACTGCGGCTCCATTGCCCATCGAGTCCTTGTGCTCCAACTGCCCGGCCAGCATCCACGTCACGATCTCCATGTCGCGGTGACCGTGCATGGGAAAGCCCGCACCCGCAGCGACCTTGTCGTCATTGATGACACGCAAGGAGCGCCAGCCCATGTGCCGCGGATCAAAGTACTCGGCAAAGGAGAAGGTGAAGCGACTATCCAGCCAACCATGGTTGGCACGGCCGCGTTCCGCAGATCTGCGCAAGGTGATCATGCCCACATCGTAGGATGAGGGCGAGGTCCTCTGCATGCTCCCCCTCGTAGCTCTCGCTCTAGGTCTCGTTTCCCACCCGCAAACCGGCAGTTCGGAGCTGAAGCTCGAGCCCCTGCTGCGGGCCCGCCCCACGACGCGCAAGGTTCTGGACCAACGCGCCCAGTACCGCTTGCAAGTGCTCGTCACGCAAGTGCGCACCGCTGCAGATGGCCGCGTGAACATCACACAAAGCGCTCTGGCGCCCGATGCGGAGTACACCTATCCCGCAAGCGCCATCAAGCTTCTGGGGGCGATTGCTGCGGTGCAGCGGTTGGAGGAGCTGCAACAAGCCAAGCTGCCGATCACGCTGGATACGCCCCTTTCCTTTGAACCGCTCTTCGACGGTGACGTCGCGTACCGCAGCGACAACAGCAATGCTGACGGAGCGCAGGTCACCCTGCGCCACGAAGTGCGCAAGCTCTTCTTGGTGAGTGACAACCCGGCCTACAACCGCTGTGTGGACTACGCCGGGCGCGCGGAGCTGCATCGCATGTGCACCTCGGCCGGCTTGACCAGCGTACGCGCACTGCATCGCTTGTCGGTGGCGCGCACCGAGGCTCAGAACCG
>JBILXQ010000467.1:0-2652 GCA_044378375.1 Planctomycetota bacterium | reverse complement strand
CGAGCCCGATGCGGACACGAAGCGGTGGCGCCGCTCCCTGAATGCCTTTGCCCAGCGGCTGCATTGGCATTGTCACTTCATGCAGAAGCTCGAGGACAAGCCCGACTTGGAAGAGCGCAACTTGCACCCTGGATATGACGGATTGCGCGAGGCCGAGTTCAACGACCAACGCCTGGAAGCATGGAAAGCAGGTTTGACAGGCTACCCGATGGTCGATGCGTGTATGCGCTCGCTGGTGGCTACGGGTTGGTTGAACTTCCGCATGCGCGCCATGCTGATGTCCTTTGCGTCGTATCACTTGTGGTTGCACTGGCGCGGAACGGCACCGTGGTTGGGGGCCCAGTTCCTCGACTTTGAGCCGGGTATTCACTACGCCCAAGCGCAGATGCAAAGCGGCGTGACCGGCATCAACACGCTGCGCATGTACTCGCCGGCCAAGCAAGCTGTCGATCACGATCCCGAGGGCAGCTTCATCCGGCACTGGGTGCCCGAGTTGCGCGCTGTGCCTGTCATGCATCTAGCCGAGCCGCACCTCATGACGCGCGCCGAGCAAGTGGCTTGCGGTGTGCAGGTGGGACGCGACTATCCCTTGCCCATCGTCGACCACAAGGAAGCGATTGCGCACGCGCGTGCGCGCTTCGCTGCTGTGCGACGTGATCCACAGGTGCGTGCAGAGGCGCAGCGCGTGCTGCGCAAGCATGGCAGCCGCAAGCGCACACACTCGCGCGCACGCAAGAAGGACGAGCCGAGCTTGTTTGACGATGGTGCGCAGACCTAGACTGCGCGCATGAAACTGGCTGGAGCTATGGCGGCGTGTGGCTTGATGAGCTTGGTGGCGTGTGCGGGACCGCGTTGGGGCAAAGTCGCCACGACGCCTGACGGCTGCACCGTGCGCTGCGAACGCGGCGCGTTCGTGCAGACCTCGGTCGAGTGGTTCGAAGTGCGCGAAATCACGGGTACGGCGCGCTTGACCGGCTGGACCTTGTGGGTCTTTGAAGACCTGGATGGCGATGGCCTACGCGGCGAGGAAGAACCGACACGCCAATGGACCACGAAGCCCAAGGAGCCCGCGACCTCGCTGCGCAGCGGTCCGATCGCTTTTGATACGCCTCTGGCCGCTTCGCGCGCCTGCTATGTGGTGGCCTTTACCACCACAGGCGGGCACACGGGCGAGCTGTCAGGTAAACTTGACTGACGCGCTTACCAAGCGACGCCGATGAAGGCACTGAACTGGCCGTAGTCCGCATTGGTTTCCACGCCGCCGTACTCCAAGTCGGTGCCAGCCACAGCGCGCAGGTCAAAGCCGGCGCGCCAACGTTCGGCAAAGGGGAAGGCGAGACCGCCGCCCAGCAGCAGGCCGAACGACTGGTCGTCTTCGCTCTCGTCCGGTCCTCCGTTCAAGGAGGCCTTGATCTCGGCATCTTGCCAGCTCGCACCGAAGCTGATGTACGGCTCCACATCGGCGGTTTCCAGTTCGAACACATAGCGCACGCCGAGCGTGGCTTCGAAGAAGTTGGCTTCTAGATCCAGCAGATCGACCCCGTTGGTCAAGGTGGCATCGTCGCTCGAGGTGGAGAGCCCCATCTCCAGCCGCCAGTTGGAGTCCGACAGGCGCCAAGTCGCCAACAACCCGAGCGCAAGTTGCTCGTCTACAGGCGCCCACTCGTCTTCATCGTAGGCCCGCATGCCCACGAGCAAGTCGAAGGTCCAATCATAGGACTGCACATCGGCAGTCGGAGCTTGTAGCGGTAGGACGAGCAACGGGTACAGCAGCATGATCATTCCCAAAAGGTGCTAATGAGGACGGACAGGTCTAGGTCACACGAGGCGTAAGTAGGCCTGCGAATGGCCTGAACAGCCATCCGTCATGGTGCTCAGGGTGCTGTAGGCGAAAGCCGTAGCCGATTCTGGGCTGCGCTCTGCGCATCTCTACGTAGGGACTCAAGGCGGTGGCGTGCGCTGTCCGACGAGGGCGTAAGCCCGCCACCACGCGGCACCACCACATGCCTAAGTCCCTGCGCTCTATCCAAGCGCGGCTCGCCGCCGCCTTTCTGCTCCTCGGTCTAGTTCCCTTGACGATCGTAGGCGTTGTTGCCTACCTCCAATCGAGTGAGTCATTAGAGGACGGAGCCGGCAATCGCCTGCGCGCCGAGGCCGAATCGGCGATGCAGAAGATCGATCGCAACCTGTTTGAACGGTACGGCGATGTGCAGGCCTTTGCGTTCAACCCGATGGCGCGCGGTAACCCCGAGCAAGTGCGTGCCGCGGCGAACTTCTACATGCAAGCCTACGGCATCTACGACCTCATGATCGTGGCAGATGCCGAGGGCAAGATCATCGCGGCGAACACTGTGCGCCCTGATGGCAGCGCGGTGGACACCGCGACCCTGCTTGGCCGCAGCGTCCGCGGCGAAGCGTGGTTCGAAGAGGCCATCAGCGGCCAAGTTGCGCTTGGTAGTGCCTACTACAGCGACCTCGTAGAGGATCCGCTGGTGGCGCAGTATCTGGGAGGGCGCGGTCTGGCTCTGAACTTCTCGGCGCCAGTGCGCGACGCAGCAGGTAAGCCGGTGCGCGTGTGGTCCAACCGCGCTTCGTGGGAGCGCGTGGTTGGCGAGATCATGGGTGAGACGCGTGCTCGCTTGAAGGAACAAG
>JBILXQ010000299.1:0-4101 GCA_044378375.1 Planctomycetota bacterium | reverse complement strand
GGGCGCAACCCAGCCACCAATCGCCGTGTCAAATCGCGTGTCTGCCGTGCGCATGCGCCGCTCGACCGCCACGCGCAGGCGGTGCGGTGTGGCGCACAGCGGCAGCGTATGCCAATGGCCCTTGGCGTCGCGCTCCACCAAGACCTGCACATCCGCGCTCAGGCGCAGGCTGCGGTGGTGGCTGGCTTGGCCGCGCCAAACGGCCCCTTCGCCGTTCTCCACGGCCTCTGCAACCAGCCGTTCCAGCGGCCAGTCAGGGGGGAAGCCCACGCACTCAAGCAAGAAGTCCATGCAGCCGCGCCTAGTCTAGCTAGGATCGTCGCCGATGAAGCCCCTCCTTCTTGGTGTCGTGCTCCTCGCCGCAGCCTGTACCTCGACGCCGGCCTTCCGACCTGCGCGGGAGATCGTGGCGCGCAGACCTGCGTTTGATGTCGAGCACTACCGCATCGAGTTGACCCTCAATCCGGCCGAGCGCAGCTTGGAAGGCGAGTGCCGCGTGCGCTTGTGGCCCACACAGGATGGGTTGCAACAGGTGGAGCTCGATCTCCAAGGGTTGCAAGTGCGCGAGGTACGCGATGAGCGCGCGCGTGTGTTGGCTCACACGCACGAAGGCGATCGCTTGCGCGTGCAACTGGCGCAAGCGTTGCAGCGCGACCAGTGGACGGAGGTGCGCGTGCGCTACGGTGGGATGCCGCGCACGGGCCTGCATTGGGCCGCACCGCGCGAGGGGCAGCCCACGCAAGCGTGGACTCAAGGCGAGTGCGATGAATCGCGTGGCTGGTTCCCGTGCTTGGACGAGCCGTTCGAGCGTGCGACACATGAGTTGTTGGTGACTGCTCCCGCCGGTTGGACCATCGTTGCGGCAGGTGAACGCATCGAGCGCGTTGAATCCGCAAGCACCGTCTTTGAGCGCTGGCGCACGACTTATCCGCATCCTGCGTACTTGACGACTTTGGTGGCAGGGGAGTTCGCGCAGGCCTCCGGTGCCTATGGCTCGACGCCGTTGTGGTTCGTGGGACCGCGCGAGCTGGAGAGTGAGCTGCTGCCCGCTTTCGAAGAGACGGATGAGATCCTCGCGTACTTCTCCGAACTGACAGGCGTGCGCTACCCGCATGCGAAGTACGCGCAGGCATGTGTAGATGACTTCCATTACGGTGGCATGGAGAACATCTCGGCCACCACGCTGACGGAGACAGCGTTGCTGGACAAGAAGGGCCGCGCCGATCAACCGGCTACAGGCCTGATTGCACACGAAGCTGCGCATCAGTGGTTTGGTGACCTGTTGACCTGCGCAGAGTGGTCGGACATCTGGCTGAATGAGGGCTTTGCGACCTACTTGACGCACTTGTGGACCGAGCGTTCGCGCGGTCGTGATGTGTTCTTGTGCGACATGCGCGATACGCAGTTGGCGTACCTAGCCGCCTCTGGCTCTACACCGCGCCGCGGCATTGTCCATGGTGTGGCGCGCGAGCCGATGGAGCTGTTCTTCTCGGGCCATGTCTACCCCGGTGGTGCGGCGCGCTTGCACTTGCTGCGCGGGATGATGGGGGACGAGGTGTTCACCTCCGCCATTCGGCGCTGGACTGGTATGCACACCAATCGCGCCGTGACGACCAAGGACCTGATCGCTTCCTTCCAAGTGTCAAGTGGACTTGACTTGTCGCGTTTTGAGCGCGAGTGGCTGCGCGCCAAGGGGCATCCCGTGGTCGTGGCGCAGCACGAGCGCACAGAACGCGGCGTGCTGGTGCAGCTGGAGCAAGTACAGGACGCCAGCCAAGGCATCCCTAGAGCCTTTGCTTTTCCGCTGGACATCGAAGTGGGCACCGCCACAGGCAGCGTGGTGCAACGCTTCACCGTTGACGCGGAGACCGAGCGCTTTGAGCTTGAGGCTGACGAGGTGTTGTGGGTGCGGCTCGACCCGCATGCGTGGGTGCCCATGGACTTGCGCCATCGCCGTACTGCTGACGAGTTGCTGACCATGGCCGCGCGGGTCAAAGATGCTCACGGTCGGCGCGAAGCCGTCGCCGTGTTGGCCAAAGAGTTGCGCGACGGCACGAATGAGCCGCTCAAGGTGCAGATCGCTGCGGCCTTGCTGGAGCGTTTGCCGCTGGAGCGGGATGAACGCGTGCGCCGTGCGTTGGTGCAAGCCTTGGCCCCAGTGGTTACGACGACAGCTCTGGAGGCCGTGTGCGCTGCGGCTCAGTCGGACGCATCGCCGCTGGTGCGTGTGGCGGCCCTTGAAACACTGGCGGGTGGAGCGTTCGGCGAGACCGCGCAACCGCGCGTGCTGAGTGCAGCGCGAGCAGCTCTGCAGGATGCTCCCTCATGGGCGGTGGAAGGCGCCGCCGTGCAGGTGTTGGCGGCTCAAGACGCCTACACGCAAATCGACCTGGAGCGCGAACTAGCGGTGGCCAGTCCGCATGGGGTGCGCGAAGCGCGCGTGATGGCGGCGATTGGCCGCCTGACCACGCCCGAAGCGCGCGCTTATCTTGCTCAGTATGCCTTGGATGAATCCAAGGAAGATGCTCCGCGCAGCATTGCGATCGCAGCTCTAGCAGCGGATGTGCAAGCCGATGCAGGACTTGCTCGTCGCCTGCACGCGTTGTTGGATTCGCCACGCTACCGAGTGCGGCGAGCGGCCATCGATCAACTAGGACGTTTGACGACGGCACAAACAGCGCAAGCCCTGATGCTCTTGCACGCACGCTCGGCGTATGACGATGAGCGCCTGCGCATCGAAGACACAGCTTCCGTGCGCGCGCTCAAATGAAGGTAGACCAAGCCTTGCTCGACGATATGCGCGTGGCGCTGTTGGCCGAGTTCGGTGCTTGCGCGATCTATCGTGTGCTGTCGCGTACCTTGCGTGATGCCGAGCTGGCCACGTTGTTGGCCGAATACGCCCGAGAAGAGGAGGCCCAGCTCGTACGTGTGCGTGTTTTGCTGCACAGCTTGGGCGCTCAGCCTCCGCTGCGTTCGCGTCGCCGTCAGGTGCTGGCATGGTGCTTGGCACAGTCCACTCGTTGCGGCGGTCGCGCTCTAACCCTGCGACTGTGTTATGAATCCGAACAGCAACTGGCGCGTTGGTACGCTGGTCATGCCGTGTATTTGCGCCGCGTGGGGCTGGTGCATGAAGCCCTGTGCGCGGAGAACCTAGCGTTGGTCAAGCAACGCCACGCTGGCGGCTTGGCAGCTTGGGTTCGGCGCTAGTCGCGGGCACTCCAGCTAGGAATGTTCCCGCTTTCTAGGTGGAATCGTTAGGCTACGGGGCATGAGTCCGCTGCTCACGACCACGTCACTTCCACGTATCGGTGATTCGGCGCCTGACTTTGAAGCACAAAGCACGCACGGTCCGCTGCGCTTCTCTGCGTGGCGTGGAGACTCGTGGACGATCTTGTTCTCACACCCGGCGGACTTCACACCCGTGTGCTCGACCGAGATGGCCGAGTTCGCGCGGCGCTACGCCGAGTTTCAGCAGCGCGGTGTCAAGTTGGTCGGACTCTCTGTTGACTCCATCCACAGCCACCTAGCGTGGCGCGAGAATCTCAAGTCGGTGCTGGGCGTCGACATCGCCTTTCCGATCATCTCGGACTTGAGCATGGATGTCGCTCGCCTCTACGGCATGCTGCACGATCGGCAAACGGCGGTTGCCACCGTCCGTGCGTTGTTCGTGATTGACCCCAAGGGGATCGTGCGTGCGCTGGTTTACTACCCCCTGAATGTAGGCCGCAATCTCGACGAGATCCTGCGTCTGGTAGATGCGCTGCAGACTGCCGATCAACACGGTTGCGCGTTGCCTGTGAATTGGAAGCCGGGTGAGTCGGTCATCGTTCCGCCGCCGCGCACCGTCGACGAAGTCAACGAGCGCATGCAGCGCAAGGACACGGAACGCATCGACTTCTACCTGTCGAAGAAGCAGCTCTAGCGCGCCGGCTCGGTCAGGACCTGTACCTGATCGACGGCGTTGATGTTGTGCGAAGATTCGCGGCCGGAAGGCCAGCGCACCGTGCAGCTGTCTACGCGCGTAGCGTTCCCCAAACCGAAGTGCAGTTCCTGGGGATTGCCGCTGAGATAGCCGCTGCCGGCGCGCATCGTTCTGCGCAG
>JBILXQ010000298.1:0-4102 GCA_044378375.1 Planctomycetota bacterium | reverse complement strand
CAAAGAGCATCCACACTCCTTGGTAGAGCACTTCGCCCTTTTCGTAGTGGGACTTCTCCTCAGGAGTCACCCACTTGTCTTGCCAGCGCACGAGGCCCTTCTTGGCCATCTCTGCCGCTAGCTCGGCCTCCACGGCTGCGTCGCGTTCCGCAGGCGTCATCCAACGGCCTTTGTGCTGCACATTGCCGATGTACGCATTGGCCGCCGCGTGTTGCGGGTCCAGCTCCAAGGTGCGCGCCACGAGGCGCTTCAGGTCCGCCTTGAGCTTGCGCTTCTCGCACTCCAGCGCGAGTTCCCAGACTTCGTCGGCCGTCTTGGCGGCCTTCTCGCGTTCCTTGATGGAGCCGCCCTTCTCTTGCAGCACCGCCGCACACGGAGCTGCTGCCGCGTGACTGGCGACTCCGCTCACTAGGCCCAGAATCCATAGCGCGAGGTGCATGGCACGCATACTAGCTGTTCCCTTCGTCCGTCTCGCGTGCGGCCAGACCATACTTCTCCAACTTGCGTTGCAGGGCAAAGCGGCTGATGCCCAGCTCGGCAGCAGCGCGACTCTTGTTGCCTCCCACCGCCAACAGCGCAGCCTCGATGGAACGACGCTCCAAGTCGGCAACCGCACTCTTCATGTCGTTGCCTCCGTCAACCATCAGCCCCTGAGCGTCCTGCACACGGTCGCTGGTAAGGCGCACGCTGCGACGCTCCAGCACCGTGGCTGACAAGTGTTCTGGACGCACTTCGTCACCGGCCAGCACCACCAAACGGCGCATCTCGTTCTCGAGTTCGCGCACATTGCCCGGCCAATCGTACGCACACAAGGCGGCCAGGACATCGGTGCCCAAGTACGGCGCGGGCTTGCCTGCATCGCGCGCCGCACGCGTCAACAAGTGCTGGGCCAGCACCGGCACATCTTCACGCCGTTCGCGCAAGGCCGGCAAACGCACATGCAGCACGTGAATGCGGTAGTACAAGTCTTCACGGAAGCTGCCTTCGCGCACCATGGCCGCCAAGTCCCTATGGCTGGCCGCAATCAAGCGCACATCGACCTTTTGCACGCTATCCGCGCCGACTGGGCGGAACTCGCCTTCCTGCAAGACGCGCAGCAGCTTCTTCTGCATCTCGGGGCTCATGTCCCCGATCTCATCGAGGAACAGCGTGCCACCATCGGCGGCTTCCAGCAGACCGCGCTTGTGTTTGTGAGCACCGGTGAAGGCGCCCTTCGCGTGACCAAAGAGCTCGCTCTCCAACAAGGCATCCGGCAGAGCCGCGCAGTTCTCGGTCACGAAAGGCCGCTCTTTGCGTGGACCATTGCGGTGCAATGCGCGCGCCACGAGCTCTTTGCCCGTGCCGGACTCACCGGACACCAACACAGGCAAGTCCGAGTCCATGTAGCGATCGAGGGTGCTGTACACCTGCGTCATCGCATCGGAAAGGCCTACAATTCCCGTGTAATCGTGACGACTGCGCTCGCGCGCCAGCTCGCTGCGCGCCACCGCCAACTCGCTGTCGCGATCGCGCACCTTGCGGCCTAGCTCGTCATTCAGGCGCGCAATGCGCCGACGCGACTCTTCCAACTCTGCGTTCTTGGCTTGCAACGCGTCGACACGACGACGCGACAAGATCGCAAGGGCCGCAAGGCTGGCGTACAACTCCAAGGCCTCGAGATCCGCTTCATCAAACGCCTGCTCCTGCAGGCGATGATCGACGTAGAGCACTCCTTCCACGCGGCCTTCGATGCGGATCGGCGCGCACACGATCGAACGCAAGCGCAAGTCCTCGACACTCGCCATGCCGCTCAAACGCTCGTCGCGACCGGCATCGACTGACAAAAGTGCTTGACCACTGGTATAGACCTTCTCGGTCACACCTTTGGACAAACGCGTGTGCGGCAGCGGCACATCCAAGCGCTCATGACTGCGCGCCACCTTGAGGGCAAAGGATCCGAACTCCGCGCGCTCACCGGCTTGCGGCGACAACAACAAGAAGCCGCGCTCGGCGTGCACAAGCTCGACCGCATTGTCGACGACCGCGCGCAGCAGCGCCGGCGTGTCGTGCGGAGCCAACAACTGCGCGCACAAGCGCGCGTAGCTGTGCAACGCCACGCGCTCGCTGCGCGGCTCGGGCAACGAGGTGCGGTAGCCCTCGTCCTCCAACTCTGCACCCAACTCCAAGGCTTGCGTGTCACCCAAACGCGGACGGGCCAAGCCTTGAAAGCTGACACGCACGCCACCCAACAGCACCTCATCACCTACGCGCAGCTCGCGGCGCACCACGCGTTCGCCGTTGACCCATGTGCCGTTGGCTGCCTGGAGGTCGACCACCCAGACCCGGTCCTCCAAACGCTCAAAACGCGCGTGGCGGCGCGAGACCCGCGCATTCGCCAAGCGCAGATCACACTCCACCGCCCGCCCCGCCACCACGGCGTCGCGTTCGAACGACACCTCACTGCGGGTGCCCTCTTCATTGACGGTGAAACGCATGGAGGAGGAGCTGTGCGCCAGCGCACAGATGCTCAGGCTACTAGACCTGGGCCCTCGTGCGGTAACGCACGACCGGCCCAAGACGCGGCCCTAAGAGCCCTTGTAGTTAGGTTTCCGCTTTTCGGCAAAGGCTGCCAAGGCCTCCAAGCGGTCCTGCGTGGGCAGCACCCGTTCGTAGCAACGAGCCTCGATCTCCAAGCCCTGCGGCAAGGGCGCCTCACAACCTTGATCGATGGCCGCCTTGGCAGCGCGCACGGCCACCGGGCCATTGCCCGCGATCTGGAGCGCCAGCTGTCGCGCGGCCTCGGCCAGTTGCCCAGCCGGCACCACGCGATTGACCAGCCCGATGCGCTCCGCCTCCGCGGCGTCCAGCTTGCGGCCCGTCAAAATCAGGTCTTTGGCGCGCGAACGCCCCACCAAGCGCGGCAAACGCTGCGTCCCGCCAGCACCAGGAATGATGGCGAGAGTCGTTTCCGTCAGGCCCAGCTGGGCATGGTCCGCCGCGATGCGCAAGTCGCAGGCCAGCAACAGCTCGGTTCCACCACCAAAGGCAAAGCCGTTGATGACGGCGATCGTCGGCTGCGGCAGCGCCTCCACATCATCCATCGTGCGCCGGATGTTCTTTACAAACTGGGGCACGCGCTCGGCCGGCATGGTCTTGCGCTCCTTAAGGTCCGCCCCGGCGCAAAAGCTCTTGTCCCCCGCCCCCGTCAAGAGGATGGCGCGGATCGACAGGTCCTCCCGCAACTCGGCGCACAAGCTGCGCAAGCGGCGCAAAGTTGGGAAGGACAGGCAGTTCATGACATCCGGGCGCTCGATGGTCAGCCAGACCAGGTCCCCCTCGCGGCGGCAGGACACGAGTTCCGGCTGGTCGGGGATGTCGGCGGGGATGTCGGCGGCTAGGTGGGCGGGGAGGGCCATAACGAGGAGGATACACCATCCCCCTCGCGCGATGCGCGCGCGCCTTCTACCCTGTTAGCACCTCGAACTCCCGACATGGCCCCACCAGGCGGCGGGGTACCCATCTCGAATCGAGGTCCACTACCCATGTCTCACGCCACTGCACCGGCCGGCTCTGCTCAGGCCCACGCGTCGCACAGCGACGAGTTCAATCCGTTCCTCTCCATGGCTCAGCTGTTCGATACAGCGGCCGATCACCTCGGACTCGAGAAGGGTCTGCGCGATGTGTTGCGCACACCCGACCGCGAGATGACGGTGGCCATTCCCGTCGTGATGGACGATGGCCGCATCGAGGTCTTCACGGGCTATCGCGTGCAGCACAACTTCTCGCGCGGTCCCTGCAAGGGCGGCATCCGCTATGCGCCGGACGTCAACCTCGATGAGGTGCGGGCCTTGGCGGCGTGGATGACGTGGAAGTGCGCAGTGGTCGATGTGCCGTTCGGCGGCGGCAAGGGCGGCGTGATCTGCGATCCGCGCAAGCTGTCGAAGGGCGAGCTGGAGCGCATCACGCGCCGCTACACCGCTGCGATCATGGACATCCTCGGTCCCGACCGCGATGTACCGGCACCGGATGTGAACACGAACGAGCAAACGATGGCGTGGCTGATGGACACGTACTCGATGCATGTGCGCAAGACCACCACTGCGATCGTGACGGGCAAGCCGAT
>JBILXQ010000297.1:0-4109 GCA_044378375.1 Planctomycetota bacterium | reverse complement strand
CCACGCACGCTGACCAAAACTCGCGGTGTGAGCACTCTTGACCTCTACCAGCAAGCCATGACGCGCCAGCACCGCTAGGCTGGCTTGAAGGTCGTAGCTGCTCATGTAGGCCAAGTGCCGCGCGTTGAGCAACTCACCAGCCGTCGTCTGGTAGCGCGCACACTCCAGACAAGCGTCCAAGATGGACAATAAACGGCGCGGCAATGTGGCCACGCGGGCTTCGACCACCACGGGGTTGACCAGCCACTCCAGAATCTGACGCCGCATCGCAGCCGTGTCTTCGGGAGTCTTGCCGGTGCGTTTGCCGCTCCAAAAGCGCCAGTTTTCCGGCAAATCACAGTCCGCCAACTGGGCCAAGGCATCCGCTGCGCGCGGACGAACCGGAGCAGATGACGGGCTGTGCGGAGCAGCACTTTGGCTGCCTTCCGAGCGCCCGGCCCCCTCTAGGTCATGCTTGCTCATGCTTGCGTGGCTGCCGTGCCATGGATCAAGGCACCGGCCTCAAGGATGTCGTAGGTATAGCCCTGCTCTGTCAAGAACAGTTGACGCTTCTGTGCAAACTCTTGGTCGCGTGAACCGAGCGTCACCACGGAGTAGAACACTGCCGCGCTGCCATCGGACTTGGGACGCAAGATGCGCCCTAAACGCTGGGCTTCCTCCTGGCGTGAGCCAAAGGTGCCCGAGATCTGAATGGCCACATTGGCATCCGGTAGATCGATGGCAAAGTTGCCCACCTTGGACACGATCAGCAGCTTGATCTCGCCAGACTTGAAGGCCTTGTACAGTCGCTCACGCTCCACCGTGGGAGTCTTGCCAGTGATCAAGGGTGCGGAAAGCTGCCGCGCCAAAGTCTCCAGTTGTTCGATGTACTGGCCAATCACCAGCACATGCGCTCCTGCGTGCTTCTGCACGATGGCGCGCACGACATCTGTTTTGGCAGGATTCTCACTGGCTACGCGGAACTTGCCACGCGCATCCGCGAAGGCGTAGTGACTCTTGAAGGCTTCGTGCAGTGGCACGCGCACTTCCACACAACTGGCCGTGGCGATGAAGCCTTTCTGTTCGAGCACCTTCCACGGCACGTCGTAGCGTTTGGGACCAATGAGACAGAAGACCTCATCTTCTTTGCCGTCCTCGCGCACCAGCGTGGCCGTCAAGCCCAGGCGACGGCGCGCTTGCAGTTCGGCCGTCACGCGAAAGATGGGAGCAGGCAACAGGTGCACTTCGTCGTACACCACGAGGCCCCAATTCTCTTTGCCGAAGATGCCAAAGTGCTCGAATTCGCCCGTTTTGGACCGGCGCCACGTGAGCATCTGGTAGGTCGAGATCGTGACTGGCTTGACCTCTTTCTCATCACCGGTGTACTCACCCACTTGATCCGGTGTCAGAGTCGTCTTGTCCAAGATCTCTTGACGCCATTGGTGCACCGCCACGGTGTTCGATGTGAGGATCAAGGTCTTGGTGCCAACCAAGTTCATGACACCAATAGCCACCACCGTTTTGCCTGCGCCGCAGGGCAGCACCACGACACCGCTGCCGCCAGCAGTCGAGCCACCCGCGTGGAACGCGGCGGCTGCTTCGCGTTGATAGAAGCGCAAGCCGAACTCGCGGCCCCCTAGCGTGGTGGGGCGCAAGGGAATCTCGAGCGGATCACCTTCCAAGTAGCCACCGCGATCGTCCACGGGATAGCCGATCTTGATCAAGGTTTGCTTGATCGTGCCGCGCTCCAGCTCGCCCAAGTACGCACGGCCCTGCTCGATGCTCAACAGCTTGCGCACATGCGTGTGTGCCAGCACTTCTTCCAGCGCTCCCGGACGAATGCCCACCAACTCGAAGCGCTGGCCATCCTCCGCGCGCTCAATGCGCAGCACGCCGTAGCGATCCATCCAACTGCGCACTTCGTGCAGCACATTGTCAGGAATCGGCACACAGGAGAGATCCTCCATGATCTCTTGCACGCGATCCGCTGTGAGCCCCACTGCCGCGGCGTTCCAGACTGAGATGGGCGTGATGCGGTATGTGTGCAAGTAGTCGGGGCTCTTCTCCAACTCGGCGAATGTGGCCAGTAGATCGCGCGCCTCCGCAAAACGCGGATGCTCCTCGGTCAAAGGGCGGCCCTGCGCATCACGCATCGGACGACCCTTGGCGTCCACCACCGAACGCACCGTATGCAACATCAGCGTGCGATCACTCTGCACGATCAACGGGTTATCGGGACGCATCACTGCTTCACTTTCTTGCGTTTGGCGCTAGAGCGAGGGCCGCTAGCGACCTCGTGCAGCCAAGGACCTGTGATGGACTGTGGATCCTTGGAGAGTTCAGCAGGGGTGCCTTGCGCGATGACTCGTCCACCGCCGGCGCCTCCCTGCGGGCCGAGCTCCACCAATTGATCACACACAGACAACAACTCGACGTGATGTTCGACCACAACCACGGCATTGCCGGCCGCTGCCAAGCGATCAAGCACTGCCACCAAGTGGCGCACATCGGACAAGGCCAGACCGGTGGTGGGCTCATCGAGCACCAACACCCCGCGTCCAGGACTGGACGCGCGGAACAACTCTGTCGCCAGCTTGACGCGCTGAGCTTCGCCACCCGAGAGGGTGGTCGACGATTGCCCCAAGCGGATGTACCCCAAACCTGTGTCGCGCAGTGTCTCGAGAATCTGCACCGCGCGCGGTTGGTGTGCGAAGAACTCCAAGGCTTCGTCGACGGTCAAGTCGAGTGCTTCCGCCATCGACTTGCCACGCCAGCGCACATCCAAGACTTCCTTGGAGAAGCGCAGACCATCGCACTCTTCGCACGGCAACCACAGATCGGCCAAGAACTGCATCTCGACCTTGGTGGCGCCCTTGCCTTCGCACGCAGGGCAGCGCCCACGCGGGTTGTTGAACGAGAAGTGCGAGACTTCCAAGCCGCGCACACGCGCCTCGGGTGCGCGCGCCCACAACTCACGCAGAGTCTCCATCAAGCCGGTGTAGGTTGCAGGCACCGAAGCAGGAGTGCGGCCGATGGGTGTTGCATCCACCAACACGGTGCGCACCATGCCGCCAGGCACACCAGCCAAACGCTTCCAGCGACCAGCGGGCTTCTCGCCCAGCAACGCAGGCACCAATGTATCGAGGATCAGCGTGCTCTTGCCGGCTCCCGACGGTCCGCACACACCAGTGATCTCGCCGAAGGCGAACTCAAAATCGACGCCTTGCAAGTTCTGCCCGCGCGCGCCAGTCAACTTGACTACATCGCGACCAAAGGAGCGGTCCACGGGCGTGCGTTGCAACACCAACTCGCCTCGCATGGCTGCGGCGGTCAAGGAAGACTCATGCTCCGCCACAGACTTGGGCGTGCCGCTCGCGACGACACGACCGCCATGAATGCCGGAGCCCGGCCCCATGTCCACAATCCAATCCGCACGCTGCATCAAGGCGGTGTCGTGTTCCACGGCGATGACCGTGTTGCCGCGTGCTTTCAGTTCAAGCAGCGCATCACACAAGCGAGCTGTATCAGCCGGATGCAGGCCCACCGTGGGTTCATCGAGCACATAACACACGCCGGTCAGTTGCGAACCTAGACTCGCGGACAGGCGCACGCGACGCATCTCACCACCGGACAGCGTGGCCGTGCGTCGATCTAGCGACAAGTAGCCCAGCCCGACCTTATCGAGCAACTCAAGACGCGAGCGCACTTCTGTCACCACAGGTGCGACGACCTCAGGCAAGCTGCGCTGCGCGTCCAGATCCACAATCCAACGATGCGCATCGGCCACACTCGTGCGCAGGATCTCCGGCAAGCGCAAGGCACCGATGGTCACAGCGCGTGAGGAAGGCTTGAGCTTCTCGCCCGCGCATTCCGGACACTCCGTGCGCTCCATGACTTGCTCGAGCACTGTAGCCCATTCGGCATCTTCGGTCTTTTGATGCCACTGATCGACGAGGCCACAGAGTCCAGGCCAAGGCGCCGTGAAGTTCTCTTCGATCTGCGCGTTACGCGTTTCGCGCTCGATCTCGACCTTGTACTGGCGCTTCGCACCGACGCCGTAGCACAGCAACTGCTTCTGTGCTTCGGTGTACGACTCAAACGGCTCACTCAAATACAGCTTGTGTTCACGC
>JBILXQ010000296.1:0-4122 GCA_044378375.1 Planctomycetota bacterium | reverse complement strand
CTTGCCGTCCGCTCGCCGAACAGCGGCGGCGCCCAAGCGCGGAATGGTCATCGACGGCACAGGCGTCGCGATGGCCGTCGCTGGATCGAACAGGAACGCCTCAGCACTCGGCTGGCCATTCGTGCCGATACCGCCCGCAACCAAGATGCGGCCGTCGGCCAGTTGGGCGCGCGCGGCAAACAAGTTGGCACTCGGCACCACACCGATCACCTCTGTCTCTTGCGTGCACGGATCGTAGGCTGTGACCACGGGCCCCGCACCACCCACCAATGCCACGCGGCCATCGGCCAAAGTGAACGCATCACCGAACGCAGAGACGGTACTGCCTAGGGCAGTGCCCAATGTGTTGGCCGACAGGTACGTGGCCCTGCAGAGGTTCGACACCTCGGGAGTTGGTGCAAGTGCGGCGGCTTGAAAGGTCAGGCGCTCGCCCGTCAAGGAACCCGTGGTCGCGAAGGAGAAGTTGGCCTGCCCTTGCGCGTTGAGGGTCAGGCCCAGCGTCACCTCGGCCGCCAACTGGCGCAGCGGGTTGATGTCCAGCGTGATCAACTCGCTGATGGTGGTCGGCGCTTCCGTGGCGCTGATGAACAGCAACACGCGCTGCCCGGGCAGGCCGCGCACTTGCGCAGTCGATGTGCCGGGTGCGGTGGCGTTGACCACGCGCACGCTAAGTTCGGCAAAGCTAGTGGAGGCAAGAGCAAGGATCGCAAGGGCTGTGGAGTAGAAACGCATGGTGGGAGTCCTTCGTGGGGCTGATGAGCCACTCCACAGTACGCGCAGGTCCCTAAAAGCCGCAAGTAAGGGCCTTCAGACCTCTGTCGCCACTCGGCTACCTGCACCGTAGGATGAAGCCATGGGCCTATCCGCGCTGCTGTTGAGCGCCTACTTGCTAACGACACCTGCGTCGACAGGGCAGTCGGCGCTGGACTTGTGGGCAAGAGGCCAGCGCAGTGAAGCAGTAGAGGTCGAACGGGCACGCTTGAGCGCAACCACGGCCCAAGCCTCCGACTGGAAGCGTTTGGCGCAGTGGCAGTTGGAGATTCATCAACCCAAAGCGGCCTTGGCGAGTGCCGAACTCGGCGGCGACAGCTGCCGCTCCGAGCGTGGGGCCGCTCTCTTCCGGCTCACCCACTATGCGGAGTCCATCCCCTATCTCCGCGAGGACAACTTGCTGGAGGTCCTGATGCTGCTGGATGCCCGGGAAGCTCTCCAGCAGTTCGAGGAGGCCGATGCGCTCCTGACCCGGGCACTACAGCGCTTTGGTCGCAAGGATGCACGGCTGCTGGCTGCTGATGGGCGGCGCTGGGCGCGTCAAGAAAACTGGACAAGCGCGGTGGCCGCCTTCCGAGCCGCACTGGGCGTGGATCCCTGGGAAGCGGAAGCCCAGCTGGGCTTGGGGCGTGCCTTGCTGCGTGCGGGCGACCGTCAAGCGGGTTTGACGGCCATGGAGCGCCATCGCGAGCTCCGCGCCCAACTCGATGTGCTCGACCATGCCGTGCGCGCTGTCGACCTGCAACCGATGCACGGCCCGAACTGGACGGCGGTAGGAGCGGCGGAGGCTGGACTCGGTCGCCTGCCGCAGGCCTTGGCAGCCTACGAGCGCGCTGAACAACTGTGCGATGACCGCCAATTGGTCCCCAATGCACTGCGCCACAGCCGACTACTATTGGAAGCGCAACGCGACTCCACCGCTGCTCTCCAAGTGCTCGCGCGTGCGGAACAGCGCAGCTCGGACCCGAGGCTGGTCGTGCGACGCGCGGATGTGCTCGCCGAGTCGGGACGCGCTCGCGAAGCGGTTGACCTCCTGGAGGCGCTGGCTCGGCTGCGCCCGCAAGATGAAGCCTTACTGGCCCGCTTGCGCACAGTACGCGCACAAGCACAAGCAGAGGCGCGCAAGTGAAGTCCGTTGGCCGAGTGCTGCCCATCGGCGTGTGCCTGAGTCTGCTCGTGGCATGCACACGGAAAGCCGTGCACGAAACCAGCGGCGCTTGGTACACGGACGCCACTGCAGCCAGTCAACTACGCTGGACACACGAGGCCGGGCGCAGCGCCGAGCGCCATCTCCCCGAGACCATGGGAGCTGGTGCAGCCCTGTTTGATGCGGACCTCGACGGCGACTTGGATGTGTATTTGGTGCAGGGCGGCCCCATGCCCTCGCAAGGAGACACGCCCACCAGCTACGGCCCGCCGCCGCCCGAGGCACCTCCCAATGCGCTGTGGCTCAATGATGGTCAAGCACGCTTTACAGACGCCACAGCCACCAGCGGCGCAGCAGCCGACCGCACGCACGGCATGGGCGTCGCCGTAGGTGATGTCGATGGCAACGGGTGGACTGATCTCGTGCTGGCGAACTTGGGTCAAACCAAAGTGCTGTACGGTGATCGCGCAGCTCACTGGATCGACGGCACGGAGGCCAGCGGTGTCGCCGTCAATGAATGGAGCGCGTGCGCGGCTCTCTTCGATGCCGATGCGGACGGCGACCTGGATTTGTACTTGGTGTCGTACCTCGCCGTAGACCTTTCGCAGCCCGAGTACTGCGGGCAGCGCAAAGAAGGATGGCGTTCGTACTGTCATCCTGATCGCTACGCGGGACTCAACGACCGCTACTACGAGAACGACGGCCAGGGTGTGTTCCGCGAGCGCACACAAGCGGCGGGCATTGTGGATCCCGATGGCAAAGGCCTGTGCGTGGCGGTCGCGGACATCGACGACGATGCTGACCTGGACCTGTATGTAGCGAACGACTCCACAGAGAACCGCCTGTGGGCCAACACGGGTCGCGGCACCTTCGAGGACGCGACCTTGCTCTCCGGCACCGGAGTGGACCGTTACGGTCGCACCGAAGCATCGATGGGCGTGGCCACCGGAGATGTCGATCACGACCGCGACATGGATCTGTTCGTGACGGGCTTTGATGACGAGTCCGACACGCTGTACATGAACTTGGGCGCCCAGTTGTTTGAAGACCGCACGCATCTCACGGGGCTCGAACAGCCCACGCGCTTGCCGGTGGGCTTTGGATGTGTGTTTGTGGATCCAGACGCGGACGGCGACCTCGACTTGGTCATTGCCAATGGCCACATCTTGGACAACATCGCGCTGTACCACGATGGACAGAGCTTCGCTCAACCCACGCTGTGCTTTGAGCGGGAACACAACGGTTGGAGCAACCGCTCCGCGCAAGAGCCGGCACTCTGCGGGACTCCTCTGGTAGGCCGCAGTCTGGTGTCAGGTGATTTGGACAATGATGGCGATGAAGATCTGGTCTTGACTGAGAACAACGGCCCGGCGCGGGTCTATCTGCGTCAAGGGCAACAGGCTCGCCTGCTTGTGGTGCGTGGCTTGCCGCGCGGCACGCGCGTGGAGATCCAGCGCGAGGATGGAGTCCACATCGTGCGCGATGTCTTCCCCCAGCCTTCGTACTTTGGTTCCTGCGAAGAGACCCCGCGCTTTGGCTTGGGCAGCACAGTGGCTGTGCGCTTGCGGTGCCGTGAGGTGGGCGGAGCGTGGCAAGAGACTGCGCTGGAGCGGCTCGGTCCAGGCGAGCTGACCATGGCGAGGGACGCGAACGGCCGCTGGCAGCAAAAAATCTTTGTGCCGCGCAACGCCCCACGCAGCACCAAGTGACCTCGCGCACACGTGCATTATGCGCACGCGCACGCGTGTACGCGCGTGCACGCGTACGCGTGCGAGGCGAATTCGCGACTTGTGCAGGCTCTTGCCCGGCGTATAGTTCCGCCACTCATGAGCCAGCTGATCATCGTCGAGTCGCCCACCAAGGCGAAGAAGATCCGCGAGTACCTGGGCAAGGCCTACAAGGTCCTCGCTAGCCAAGGTCATGTCCGCGACATCCCGGGATCCAAGGAGATTCCCGCCAAGTACAAGGGCCTGCCCTGGGCGCGCTTGGGTGTCGACATCGACAACGACTTCACTCCTATCTATGTGGTCAGCGAAGACCGCAAGAAGCAGATCAAGGAGTTGAAGGACGCGCTGAAGGATGCCGAGCTCGTCTACCTTGCGACTGACGAAGATCGTGAAGGCGAAGCCATTGCTTGGCACTTGCTCGAAGTGCTGAAGCCGACGGTGCCGGTGAAGCGCATGGTGTTCCATGAGATCACCAAG
>JBILXQ010000026.1:0-15059 GCA_044378375.1 Planctomycetota bacterium | reverse complement strand
GGACACATCGGGGATCTCGCCGACGATGACGTCCGGGCCTGTCGTTTGCGTCGGGCAACCACCGGTGCCGCCGCCGCCACCCGTGTTCGCGGCGATGGTGAAGTTGCCAGAGCCGCCTGTGCCTCCGTTGTAGGAACCGACGCGGATCAGGTACTGCGTGCCCGCAGTGGCAGTGAAGGTCGCGGTGCTTTGCAAACCGCACGAGTCATCGACGCAGGATAGAGCAGCACCAGTGGCGCTCGGGCAGGTCGCGCCCGCGTAGACCGCAATCACGGTGTCAAACGCGGCGCCGCCGCAGGTCGACACATCGAAGGCTCCGGCGGCCGGAGCGGTCCACACCCAGAACAAGTCACGGCCGAGTCCGGCGCACGTTGTGCCAGCACCAGTCGTGTTGGTGGCGGCTGCGTTGTTGAACGCGAACGGCCCGTTGCCCGTGATCGGAGTGGGTGTCGTGCAGGTGTCCGTGCCTTGCGCTGCCGCGAAGGCTGACAACACTGAGAGTGCGAGTGCGCTGCGAATAAGGCTCATGGTCCCTTTTCCGTGGTCCTTTTCCGTGGGTGAATGAAGTGCACGCGCGGACGCGTGCCCCTCGAAGCGTAGCACCAATGCCTCTATTTGGGCAGTCCGGCAACGCATCTGGTCGTCAGGGGGACCAGACCAACCACCAACCGTTGGTGAGGTTGAAGGTGGAAGCACTACAGAAGGCCGCGGCATTGCGGTACCAAACTTGGTACGCGCGGCTACCGGGAGCGGTGACGAGGCCGCGTACGGACACGGCTACTTCAGATCCTGTGGGGTAACTCGAACTGCCCGCCACATTGAGCTTGGTGCCCAAGCGCACGACAGTACCTGCGGCGCAGCGCAGGCCATCGCCGAAGACGACGCCAACGCCACCCGACTGCTGCGCGGTGCCTTGGAAGTACAAGGCGGTGCTGTCGGGCATGTTCGAGCCCGTCAACTGCAGCGTGTCCGCGCTGAGCGAAGGCAAGCCATTGGCCAGCAGGCGCGCCCCTTGGCCTAAGGAGTTGAGGCAACCACTCTGGGCCCCCACCGGCGCCAGATTGCCGCACGGGCAGGCTGTGCCGCTGCCGTCGCCCAAGCAGTACGCAGCCCCCGTAGCGCCGGCACTCGGCAACTGGATCGTTGCCGCCACACTTGCGGCACCGCCACTCTTCCACAAGCCGATGCTGGCCGAGCCCTGCGTAGGACCTACCGGTGCATCAAAGCGGAAGTTGTAAGTGCTCCCCCAACGCAAGGCATTGGCCGATGCGCTCTGCGCTTGCGTCAGGCAGGCCCATGACACTGCACCGGCGGTCACCGTCGGTGTCCAATCTTGTCCAGAATAATTGACACTACTCGGGCCATCGCCATTCGAGTAGTGCACATCATGGAAGCCCACATTGGAGATGCTGACACCCGCCGGCACGGGCACCGTGTACACACCGGCTGCACGGTCGCTGTTCAGGTTCTGCACGGCGTACTCGTAGCGCCACAGCCCGTTCGCCAGTTGGGTCGCACGGCTTCCCACGAGGTACAAGCCATCCGCTTGCGCCTGCGACAAGGTGACGCCGGCATCAAACTGCGCCCACGCGGACAGAGCGGACTGCTGGCGTTGCGTCGTGCCGAGCAGCGTGAACACGCGGTTGGTGCTGGTGCCGCCTGCAGCCAACTCGCGCCAGCTGGCGTTGTTGTTGTGATTGCCGGCTGCAGCATCATCCGGAGTGACGTATTGGGTCTCGCCTACATAGCGCGTCGTAGCCGATGTATCGATGTCCTGCAGTGTGAACTGCAAACGCCGCGCGACCGGCCCACTCCACGGCGGATTCGCCGGCGGATAGGTGAACACGCCCGTGGTCGCATTCACTTGCCAACGCGGACCCAAACCTGACTGGCTGCCGTTGCGCTCGGCGGTATACGGATCCGAACACGACACGCCCAAGTGCGTGCCGTCGGTAGCCACACAAGCAGGACAGCACAGCGTGTCACTCAAGGCATAGAAGCCGTGCTTGAGCCAGCTCATGCCAATGTGCTCGAAGCGCGACGCGCCATCGACCAGCATGTAGCGGTACAAGTTGCCGCCAATGACTGGGTGACGATTGGTGGAGGCAAACCAATCCAGCCAGGTGTCGCCGATGTTGCACGAAGTCGTCCCCAAGCTGATGGCATCGGAACCCAAGAGCGGCGTGTAGTTGGCGATATCGCCAATGTCGCCGACGATCACATCGGGACCATTGGTGGAGGTACAACCTGGCGGGCCTCCCGCTGAAATCGAGAAGCTGCCTGTACCGCCCAGACTGCCGGGATAGCTGCCGATCCGCAGCACGTAGACGCTGCCAGCCTGTGCAGGGAACACCAGTGTGGTTTGGTAGCCGCAACTGTCGTCCACACACCACGAGGCCGGGCCACTCGGGCAGCCGGCACCGCTGTAGACGGCCAAAACGCTATCGAACCCCACCAGGGAGCAGGTCGTCACGGTCACCAAGCCGCTGCTCGGTGCAGTCCACTGCCAGAAGTGATCCTGCTGCATGCCGACGCAATCGCTGCCGTTCGTGCTCGTCGTAGCAGCCGAGGTATCGAGCGCAAAGCTGCCAAACCCTGCGATGGCCATGGCCGCACTGCAGTCATCGCTGCCTTGCGCCCAAGCGGACGGCGCCCCCATGAGTACGAGTGTTGCCAGCATGGACGAGCGCAGGGTGCGGGAGAGGTGCATGGCCTCACCCTAGTCGAGGCAGCGCTTCTGCGCCATCCCGCACGGTTCTTGTCGTGTGTGCTTGACCATCTTGGAGGCTATCGGCGACCCTAGGGCTATGCGGCATCTGCTCCCCCTGCTCGCGGTCGTGTGTGCGCTGTTCTGCGCTCCGCCTGTCGTTGCCCAAGCACCTGAGGCTTTGGCCGAACGCATCTTGATCGACGGCAAGACGATCCAGCGCTTGCGCTACGAGGGCGCGCCGTGGGCACGCACCAAGGATGGCTTGACATCCTCTGGCGATCCGCTGTGGGCGGATGAGTTGCTGACCGTGAATGATGGTGGTGTCAAACTGCGCCTGACCTTCGACGCGTTCGAAGGTACGGGTGCTGCGCTGCGCGTGGGCGGTGCGTACATCATCCTTGACGGACCCGAAGGCAACTTTGCGGCGGATGGAGAGTTCTATGGCTCCAAGCAGCAGAAGCTCGCACTGATTGCCAAGCACGCGACACCTGGTAAAGCCTTCGATGTAGAGGTGCGCCGCACAGCGAACATGTTGTCGGTCACGATCGCGGGCGCCACGCTCTCCACCATCGACATTGGGCGCGCGTCGCTCGGCGAAGTGGGCTTCATTCCCGGTCGCGCCAAGGTCAGCATCGAGCGCTGGAGTTTACTGGGCGAAACAGCGCCCCCCGTGTTGATCGCGCGTGACCCGCAACTGCAAGCGCAAGTGGAAGCGGCCATCGAGCGTGGTGTGCAGTACTTGCTGCGCCAGCAGATGATGGACGGCAGCTGGGGCATGATGCAAAAGCCGCGCGGTGGTGGCTTTCATGGCGGCACCGCCGCGTTGTGTGCCTACACCTTGCTGCGTTCGGGTCTCACCATGGAACATCCGAGTGTGCAGCGCGCGTTCGCTGCGTTGGATGTGTTGCCCTATAACGAGACGTACACCGCCGGCTTGATGCTGACCGCGTACGAGGCCTCACGCGAGTCCAAGTACTTGCCGCGCATGAAGGCCATCGCGCAGAAGTTGATGAAGGACCAACGCGGTGGTCTGTGGGGCTATCCCACCACTTGGGAAGGTGACTGGGACAAGTGGAACAAAGACCCCAGTGAAACGGATCTGTCCAACACGCAGTACGCCGTTCTGGGCTTGCGCGCCGCGCACCATGCGGGCATCGAGATCCCCGAGAAGGTGTGGATCGAAGCCATGGAAGCGGTGCTCGATTTACAGGAAGACCCGCGTCAGATCGATGCGCCTGTGCGCGCGCAGACCGATGGACTCGGCAGCGGCGGTGTGGCAGGTGGCAAGGTCAACGCCGCGGGCTTCGGCTACCGCGACAATGTCGAGATCCGCCCCGCAATGGTTGCCGCAGGCGTCTCGGTCATCGCCATCGCACGCGAGTGCTTGAACAACCGCGTCAAGGGCGAGTTGGGCACGCGCTCCTTTGAAGGCATTCAATGGGGTGCCGCGTGGCTCGGTGATCAGTTCCCCTTTGTGGAAGCAGACAACCAAAAGCCCATCTGGGGCGGTTGGCCGTTCTACTATGCCTACGGCATCGAGCGCGTGGGTTCGTTGCTGGGCACCGAGTTGCTTGGCAATCACGAGTGGTATGCCGAAGGAGCGCGCTGGATCTTGCCACGGCAGAGCCCCACCGATGGCTCTTGGCACGCGAACGACTTCTACAGTGGCGCGCACCCTGGCAATGTGGCCGACACGTGCTTTGCCATCTTGTTCTTGAAGCGTGCCTCACGCCCGACGGTCAAGACGCGCGACTTCTTTGCGCAGCCTGTGCTCGCAGATGACCCGAACGAGGCGGTGCGCCTCAAGGCTTCGGGTGGATCCAATGCGGCCCTATGGATCGCCAGTCTCTCGGAGCGCACGCTGCGCAAGTACGGCAACGAGGAGCTGGGTGGTGTGCGCGTGTTGAAGGTCGAGTACCTCGTCGACAATCGCGTGGTGAAGACCCTCGATCTGGATGGCACCAAGGTTTGGCAGGGTGAGCCATTCCCCTACCGTCACGCGCTCGTCAATGCCGGAGCCTACAAGCTCAAGGCGCGCCTCACGGTTCTGAATGCAGATGCTCCTGCGGGCGCGAAGGAGCCGGTAGGCACCATCGAGTCCAAGGAGCGCACGCTGATCTCGGAAGGATCGTTGCAGACGTGGATGCTCGAGGCGGCGACTTGGCGCAATCGCCAAGTCGCACCGACTGAAGGGATCAAGTGCAGCGCTAGTTCGGAGTACTCGGACAGGGATCGCGCCAGCCAAGGGCTTGATGGCACGCTGATGACGCGTTGGTTGTGCAAGAAAGACGATGCGCAACCGATGCTCGCCATCGAAGCCACGGGTGCGGCGCTCAAGTTCGATGCACTCACGCTGCATCCCGCGCAGCGGAGTGTGGCCGATGTAGGCAGCAGCGATCGCTTGGTGAAGCTCTCGATCAAGGTCGGCAAGGAGAAGCCTGTCGAGGTGACTTGCTCGGTCAATGAGCTCGAGCCGACCACCGTGCGCTTTGAGAAGACGCAGTCTGCCAAGCGCGTGGAGATCCGCATTCTGGAGCGTGCGCCGGGTGGCAGCTTGAAGGGCGCTGCCGGCTTCGCGGAGGTCATCTTCGAGCGCGCGAGCAAGAAGGATTGATCTGTATGTCCACAGGAGTGGACAGTACGCGGTGACTGAACGGCTGTGGGAGGTTGGCACGAGTTTCGCTCTTGGGCGAGGCAGGAGCCACCAACCATGCTGCAAATGACTCGAACTCTCGTGATGTGTGCTGGAATCGCCGTCTGTCTGGTCGCCCCGGCTATGGCCGGCGACAAGAAGGTACGCGTAAGAGCCGACTGGGGCCGCGTAGAGCTGCGCGTGGGCTGGCCGGTATGCGAGCCCGCACCGCAACGCGAGTGGATGGAGGGCTATTGGACGGAACGCTGCGAACGCGTGTGGATCGAGGCGCGGCAGACGCAAGTGTGGGTGCCGGCCGAGTACCGTACTGCGTATGACCATTGCGGTCGGCCCTACGAAGTGTTGGTGCGCCCGGGATACTGGCGCACCGAGTGTGTGCCAGGCCGCTACGAGACGGTCACGCGTCGCGAATGGGTGCCGGGGCGTTGGGTGTATCGCCAGCATCGCTACTGAAACCCATCGGCCCTGAAGGACTTAGGTCGGAGGCGATTCGCGCAGCAACTGCTCCCACAACTGCTGCTCCAAAAGCGGATCAAAGCGCGCAGCCAAGGCACGGCTGTGCGCTGCCATGTATTCCACCCACGCGGTGTCCGTAGCAAGGCGCGTGAGCAAGGCCGCAAGCCCTTGCGAGTCCCCTACGTTGCAAAGCCCCGGATGCTCCTGACCCAACATCCCTACGGCGCCACCCACGCGCGTGGTGAGAATGGGACGACCAAGCAGCGCGGCTTCGGCTAGGACACTAGGGCCACCTTCCTGACGACTTGTCAGCACCAAAGCACGCGCGCGCGCCAGGCGACGCAGGGCTGCACAGCGTGTGCGCTCACCGAGCCAACGCCAGCGTGGGGCAGGTGAGCTGAGCTCGATCGCGCGCGCCGCGTCGGCAAGATGGGGATCCAAGCTGCCGCCCAAGTGCACCGCCGTCAGCGTCAGCCGTGAGTCGAGCTGTTGCATGGCCTGAGGTAGCAGCAAGGGGTCTTTGACCGCACGCAAGTGGCTCAGCGCAACCACCTCAGTGGATGACACCGCGGGACACGCCGCGGCGATACGTCGCACTCAAGGTGGTAGGACAGCTGACTGCAGAATCACACGCGTCTTGGCTTGCAAGTCCGCAGGCACACGCGCCGCGGCATCGGCCTGCAAGGCCACAATGCGCCAAGCGTGCTTCAAAGAAGCCTGCGTGCGCGCATCCGCCGCACCAGCGCCGTAGATGTCCGTGCCGGTCAGCACGACGATCAACCGTCCGCGTGGATGCGCACGCTTCCAAGCGGCAATGGAAGCCTGGCTGCGCAACGCATGTAAAGCAATTAGGACATCGCTGTGGCCATGGCGCCAGCGCGGGCGCACTTGCACCGCATGGTGCGCGCCCAGCAAGCGCGCCAAGCGCAGGGCTGTGGTGCGATTGCCAGTGTTGCCCACACGAGCGAGTGGATGGACGATGTCGATGCGCATCACGGTTCAGTATGCCGTGCGCAGGGCAGTTGCGCGCTAGGCTGATGGGGTCATGCTTAGCGCCACCTACCCCTTTTGGCTCGCCTCCCGTGCCGTGCAACCCAATACGGATCTCGCTGTGCTGGACAAGCACACAGGAGCCGTAGCTACGCGCGTGGCGCAAGCGAGCGCTTCGGACATTGACGCAGCCTTCCAAGCGGCAGCCGCTGCAGCGCCGGCGATGGCAGCCATGCCTGCGCACCAACGACGCGATGTGTTGCTGCAGGCCGCCAGCGCCTTCGCTGCGCGACGCGAGTTGCTCGCCGAGGTGTTGTGCGTGGAAGCCGGCAAGCCCATTCGCGATGCGCGCGGTGAAGTCACGCGCTTGATCGACACCTTTCAACTGGCCGCTGCGGAAGCGACGCGCATCAGTGGCGAGGTCCTGCCCATGGACGCCTCGCCGCGCGGTGTGGGCCTGCATGGCTTTGTGAAGCGCGTGCCGATTGGCGTGTGCTCGTTCATCTCGCCCTTCAACTTTCCGCTGAACCTGGCGGCGCACAAGATCGCGCCGGCGATCGCTGCAGGGTGTCCATTTGTGCTGAAGCCGGCCTCGTGGACACCGGTGAGCGCATTGCTTATGGGTGAGGTGTTGGCGCAAACGAGCTTGCCCGCAGGTGCGTTCTCCATCTTGCCTTGCACGCGCGAAGTAGCCGATGGCTTCAGCACACATCCGCAAGCGGCGCTGGTGTCCTTCACCGGCTCTCCCGAAGTAGGTTGGGCGTTGAAGCAGCGCGCTGGCAAGAAGAAGGTCGTGCTGGAGCTGGGCGGCAACGCTGCGGCGATCGTGGAGCCTGATTGGGATCTCGAGGATGCGCTTGCCCGTTGCTTGACCGGTGCGTACTACCAATCGGGTCAGTCGTGCATCAAAGCCCAGCGACTGTATGTGCACCGCTCGATCTACGCTGCATTTGAAGCCCGTTTCGTAGCCGCCTCACAAGCATTGGTATGCGGAGATCCCCACGACGAGCGCACCACGGTGGGACCGTTAATCGCGGAAAAAGAAGCCCTGCGCTTGGAGCAGTGGATCCAGAGTGCCTGTGCGCGCGGCGCGCGGGTGCTGTGTGGTGGAACACGACGCGGCGCACTGCTGGAGCCTACTGTTCTCGTCAATGTGCCCGAGGACGAACCGCTACACGCCGAAGAGGCGTTCGGTCCGGTAGTCGTATTGATCCCCTATGATCACTATGAAGACGCGCTTGAAGCCGTCAACCGTTCACGCTTTGGCCTGCAGGCTGGAGTCTTCACACGCGACTACAGCAAAGCGCTGCGCGCCTGGGACCGCCTGCAGGTGGGCGGTGTCATCATCGGTGACGTGCCGAATTGGCGTGTGGATCACATGCCCTACGGCGGTGTCAAGGATTCAGGACAGGGGCGTGAGGGCGTGCGCGATGCGCTGCTAGAGCTGACAGAACCGCGTCTGATGGTCCTGCGCGACCGCGCGGCACCTCACTGACATCAGCCCAACACGCCGCGCACGATCGGGCGCTGAATGCCCTCGTGCTTGCTCCACGGCCACGGAGTCATCTTGGCCACTAGAGCCACGCTTAGAAGCAACAGCACCATGGCTGTGAACTGGCCGCGAGCTGGGCGTTGAGTCGAGCGTCGCGCGATGATCTTGGCCACGTGCACCAACACCACCACGAGGATCATGGAGGCCATGTGCTCCATCGCCCAGAAGCGCTGCACCGGGTCCTTCATTCCACCATCGGCAAGCGATGCGCGCGCCGCAGCGGCTGTGGGACTCCACACGTAGTACAGCAACAGCCCCAGCGTCAGCTGCACATCGGTAACGATGGTCAACGGCAACCACCACGCCTTGTCACCGGCATCATAAGCGCGAGCAGCGCGCCAGCCAGAGAAGGCGCGCCACAGCGCACCCAACACCAGCACCACCAGCGCCAAGCGCAACACCGAGTGCAGAACAAGTACCGTGGAGTACAGCAGGTTGGAGTCCATACGGCTATTTCAGCCGAGTTCTAGCTGTACCTGCAAGCGCAAGAAGTCCACATCTTTGATCTTCACCTGGATGGGATAGCCCTCGCTGAACGAGAAGTGGCGCTTCCCCGATTGGACTTTCAAGACAGGGCCCTCGCAATGCACCTTGTCCCCGATCGAACGCGCGGGCAAGAAGCCATGGACTTGGAAGGCCAAGAGCTTGACCTCCATGCCGGCTGGGTTCACGCGCACGATCTGGGCCTCGATGGTCTTGCCGATCTGCGGCTCCATGTACTGGCACACCTTGAGGTCAAAGATGGTGTGCTCCGCCATCTCCGCCATCTCGGCCTGCGTTGAGCAATGCGAGGCAATGTCGACCAGGTCCTCGACCATCTCCGGCACTTGGAGGTCTTTGGCGGCTTGCTCCAACTGCGTTTCCACCGCCCACAGCCAGCGGTGGACAATCAGATCCGGATAGCGCCGGATGGGCGAGGTGAAGTGCAGGTAGGCACGCCGCGCCAGTCCGAAGTGCGTGGCGACATCTTCGTGGTCTTTGACTTCATAGACCGCGCGTTCCACGAGTCCCATGATGCGCCCCACCAAGGCCTCGGCATTGGGGCGCTTGCGCGCAATCACAATCAAGCGTGCGATGTCGCGGCCCGTGAGGCGCTCCTTCTTCGGGACCCGGATGCCGTGGGTCTCCAGCATCGCGGACAGCTTCTCAATCTCCTCGGGATCCTTCTCAGGATGGACGCGGTAGATAGTCGGCAGGCCTTTGGCCCGAAACAGATCGCCCACTGCTTGATTCGCCGCGAGCGCCGTCTCTTCAATCAACGCCTGCGAGAAGTAGCGGTCCGCTTCGTAGCACTCCTTGGGTTCGCCGCGCTCATCAAAGCGGAACTTCTTCTCGCTCGATTGCAGGCGCATCGAGCCCTTCTTGTCGCGCAAGTTCTGCTGCAACAGCGTCCACTTGCGGAAGTGCTCGAGGGATTCGCGCAAGAACTCCATCTCGAGCGTCGCATCCGTCAACACCCCGTCCAGCAAGTCCTGCACATCCTTGTAGGTGTTGCGACGCACGCTGCGGATCACCGACTTGGACACCGTGGCGGATGTGCGCTGGCCCTTCTTGTCAAAGACCATCAGCACCGAGTACGCCAAACGATCGCGCCCACCCACCAACGAGCACAAGTTGTTCGACAGCTGCTCGGGCAACATCGGCACCACTTGATCCGCCAGATAGACGCTGGTGGCGCGCGCCAGCGCCTCATCATCGAGCGCCGTGCCTTTGCGCACATAGTGCGACACATCGGCGATGTGCACGCCTACTTCGTAAGCATCATCGGGCAGGAGCTTGATCGAGATGGCATCGTCGTAGTCCTTCGCATCCGATCCATCGATGGTGTAGATCAACTCACCACGCAAATCGAGTCGGCCCTGCTTGTCCTCCTCGCTAGGATCCGGCGGCAACTGGCCCACTTCGCGCAGGACATCGCCCGGAAAGACTGTGCGCACGCGAAAGGAAGCGAGCACACCCATCTCTTCGCTCTCGACATCCTTGTAGCGCTCTGGACCGTGTTCCATGCCACCAAAGGACGGCGGACGACGACCAATGCGCTCGCGCGCGCCACCGCCTACCAAGGCTTCGGATAGCGGTGCGTCCTCGGCCCGCTTGGCAAGATCACCTGACAGCCGAATCTCGCCATCCTGCTGGGGTGCTGGTTTGCCGCCACCCAGCAGGTCTTTGAAGCTCTTGAACTCTTTGGAAGCCACGCACTCAGCCCTTGATCACGAAGTTCACTAGGCGACCAGGCACGATGACGACTTTGAGGATCTCCTTGCCCTCAAGATGCGCGGCTACTGCTGCACGCGCGACGGCTTCAAGGCCTGCTTTGTCCGCGTCTTTGGGGGCCTTGGGCGTAGCACGCAACTTGCCATTGACCTGCACCGGCAAGTCGATTTCGTCGTCCACCGCATAGCGCATGTCGGGCTTGGGCCACGCTTGCGCGGCACACAGCCCGTCAGCACCCAAGCGATGCCAGAGCTCTTCCGCAATGTGCGGCGCAAAGGGCGACAGGGCCGCAAGCAAGCGCTGCGCTTGCGAACGAGTCACGGCCTGCGGAGCCTTGGTCGCGTCATTCACAAAGCTCATGAAGGCCGCGATGGCGACATTGAAGTTGAAGTGCGTGAACGACTCATCCACTCGCACCAGAGTCTTCGCCAACGAGCGCTCCAGCTGCAGGCTCTCACCTTGCAGCTCAGCGGTGGTCGCTGTCAAAAGATTTGGACGCACAGCATCGGTGCTCTTCTCATCTACGCACACGCGCCACAAGCGCTCCAAGAAGCGCCTGCAACCCGGAATATCCCGCGTATTCCAAGGCTTCGAATCGGCCAGAGGCCCCATGAACATCTCGTACAAGCGGAAGGTGTCACAACCGTACTCGGCGATGATGTCGTCAGGGTTGACCACATTCTTCAGCGACTTGGCCATCTTGGTGACGATCTGCTGCAAGGGTTCACCTGTCCCCTTGCGCACCCACACATCACCCTTCGTCTCGACCTCGTCGCTCGCCACCAAACGCCCCGTGGCGTCCTCATAGGCGTACGCGGTCACCATGCCTTGGTTGAACAGCTTCTGGAACGGCTCCTTGGTGTGCACCAGGCCAGCGTCATAGAACACCTTGTGCCAGAAGCGCGCATACAACAGGTGCATCACGGCGTGCGAAGCGCCGCCCACATACAAGTCCACTGGGCCCCAGTAGTTCTCCGCTTCAGAGGAGAACGGCTGGGTTGTGTTCGCCGTGTCCATGAAGCGCAACCAGTACCAACATGAGCCCGCCCAACCAGGCATCGTGTCCGTGTCGCGCCGAGCCGTGGCACCCGTGCGGGGATCGCGTGTCTCGACCCACTCTTTGGCGCGCGCCAAAGGCGCCGATCCATCCTGCGAGGGCTTGAAGTCGTCCATGTCCGGCAACAACACCGGCAACGCATCATCCGGAAGCAGCACCACCGTGCCGTCTTCCAAGTGAATCAACGGGAAAGGCTCACCCCAGTAGCGTTGGCGCGAGAACAACCAGTCGCGCAGTTTGTAGGTGACCTTCTTGGCACCACACCCTTGCGCCACCAACAGCTCGATGGCCTTGGCCTTGGCGGCACTCGTAGTCAAGCCATCGAGAGGACCGCTGTGAATCGCCGTGCCTTCACCGCTGAAGCACTCGCCGTCTTCAAGGCCCTTGGTCCCTTGCGGCGGACGGACCACTTCACGCACCGCGAGCCCGAACTTTTGGGCGAACTCAAAGTCGCGTTCGTCGTGGCCCGGCACAGCCATGATGGCGCCAGTGCCGTAGCCCCACAGCACATAGTCAGCGATCCAAATCGGGATGCGCGCGCGCGGATCGTTGGGATCCAGCAGCGGATTCAGCGCATACGCGCCAGTAGCGACACCCGTCTTATCCTTAGCCAGCTCGGTGCGCTCCAACTCGCTCTTCGACTTGGCGGCCAACGCGTACGCTTCCACTGCAGCGCGCTGCGCAGGAGTAGTCAGCTGCGCCACGAGCGGATGCTCCGGCGCCAACACCATGAAGGTCGCACCCCACAAGGTGTCCGGACGCGTGGTGTACACCTCGACCTCGCCGCCCGCCTCCAAGCGGAAGCGCACGGAAGCTCCCTCGCTGCGTCCGATCCACTCGCGCTGCTGGACCTTGATCGACTCAGGCCAATCCAACAGATCCAAATCGGCCAGCAAGCGATCCGCATACGCGGTGATCTTCAGCATCCACTGCTTGAGCGGACGACGCACACACGGATAGTTGCCACGCTCGCTGCGGCCATTGATGACCTCTTCGTTGGCGAGCACTGTCTTGAGTTCTTCACACCACCACACCGGCACTTCGGCGCGGTACGCAAGGCCCTGTTCGTACAGCACCTTGAAGAGCTTCTGTGTGTGCTTGTAGTAGCTGGCATGCGAGGTATCGACCTCGCGCGACCAGTCGTACGACAGACCGATGTTCTGGAGCTGACGACGGAAGTTCGCCGTGTTCTCATCCGTCGTGGAGCGCGGGTGCCGGCCGGTTTGGATCGCGTACTGCTCCGCAGGCAGGCCAAACGCATCCCACCCCATCGGGTGCAGCACATCGAAGCCTTCCATGCGCTTCTTGCGCGACACGATGTCGGTGCCTACATAACCCAGCGCGTGACCTACATGCAGACCGGAGCCCGACGGGTACGGGAACATGTCCAGCACGTAGTACTTGGGCTTGCCGCTCGCGGGGCCCTTGGCCTTGTGCAGGCAGGCCTCCTCCCAGCGCATGCGGTGACGGGCTTCAAAGGACTGCGGAACATACTGGTTCGCGGAAACGGCATCTTGGCTCATAGCTCTGACCGGCATCGTACTCTGACTGGGGATCGGAACAGAGTGCAGGCCAACTGTTGACAAGCGGCCCGCCGGGCGGCATCCTCTTCGGCCCGATCACCTGACAGCGGTCCGCCGCCCAAGGAATCGGGAACAACACGGCGGGGGTTTAGCTCAGTTGGTAGAGCGCAACAATGGCATTGTTGAGGCCAGGGGTTCGAATCCCCTAACCTCCACCACCCGCCCAAGACACAGCCCTCGCACCTGCGGGGGCTGTGTTGTTTTTACCGGCAGCGTTGCTTTTGCAGGCAGGCTTCCAAGCCTGAGATTCGCTACCTTGACCCTCGCACCATGACTGAACTGGCCCACGAAGACCGCATCAAGAAGCTGGCCGCCCTGCGTGAAGCGGGCATCGATCCGTATCCCGCACGCGGAGCTCTCGGCGTCCCCATCGCACAGATGGTGCACGACGCCGGCACGCGCGAAGCCCCGGGTCCCCTGTGCGGCAAGACCGTCACCATCAGCGGCCGCATGCTGTTGCTGCGCGACTTCGGCAAGCTCGTGTTCCTGCCGCTGCGTGACCAAAGCGGCAGCGTTCAAGTCGGCCTGCAACGCGCCAAGATGGAAGCCTGGTGGCCGCAGCGCAAGCTCCTCGATGGTGGCGACTGGGTCACCGTGACGGGCGAAGTAGGTCACTCACAAAAAGGCGAGGTCACACTGTGGGCCGAGTCGCTCACGCTGCTGACGAAGAGTGTCGCGCCGCCGCCGGAGAAGTGGCATGGCATGGTCGACAAAGAGCTGCGCTACCGCCGCCGCTATGTCGACTTGTGGACCAGCGAAGGTGTGCAACAGGTCTTTGAATCGCGCTCGAAGATCCTGTCCACCATTCGGCGTGTGCTGGAAGAAGAGCAGTACCTCGAAGTCGAGACGCCGACGCTGCACCCGATCGCCGGGGGCGCCGCTGCGCGTCCGTTCATCACGCACCACAACGCACTCGACTGCGAGTTCTACTTGCGCATCGCGCCCGAGTTGTACTTGAAGCGCTTGCTCGTTGGTGGGTTGGAGCGCGTGTTTGAAGTCTCGCGCAACTTCCGCAACGAGGGACTCTCGCAGCGCCACAACCCCGAATTCACCATGCTGGAGCTCTACGAAGCTCACGCAGATTACCGCCGCATGATGGAGCTGACGGAGCGTCTGTTCGAGCGTTGCGCGCTGGCGGTCAACGCCACCACCAAGACGACCTTCCGCGGCCAGGAGTACGACCTCAAGGCCCCCTTCCAACGCGTGCGCTACACCGAGCTGTTCGAACAGAAGAACGGCTTCGCGTTTGACGATCACGCCAAGACGCGCGCGCGCGCCATCGAGTTGGGCATTCCGCTCGTTGATGATCCGTGGAAGTTGATGAACGAGGTCTTCGAAGCCACCGTAGAAGACTCGCTGACCGGACCAGTGTTCGTGACCGATTACCCGGTGCAGATCTGTCCCTTGGCGAAGGCCTCGCCTAGCGACCCGCGCATCGCCGAACGCTTTGAGGTGTATCTGGCTGGCATGGAGTTGGGCAACGCCTTCAGCGAGCTGAACGACCCCGCCGAACAAGCGCGACGCTTTGAAGAACAGGTCGCCACCAAGGACATCGAAGCCCCCGGCGAAGTGGACTGGGACTATGTGCAGGCGTTGGAGTACGGCATGCCGCCGGCCGGCGGACTGGGCGTGGGAATCGATCGCTTGGTGATGGTGCTCACCAACCAAGACTCCATCCGCGATGTGTTGTTGTTCCCCGCCATGAAGCCGGAACGCACCCAGGATGAAGCCACGCAGACCAAGCAGGCCATCGCCAAGCTCGAAGGCCACCTCGCCGCCTTGCGCGCCAAACTTGAGAAGCACACGGCCACCTGATGTACCGCACGCACCTCTCATGGCGCTGG
>JBILXQ010000025.1:0-15075 GCA_044378375.1 Planctomycetota bacterium | reverse complement strand
CCCACACTGCCATGGGGGCCGCCATCGTGGACCGCTTGCGCGAGCTCGGTTTGGCCAGCGAACGCGACCATGCTCTGCATGCGCGCCTGCGCGATGCTGAGGACAGCGACCTCGCGCCCGTCGTCGTCCCCGTGCGCAACATCACGGCCTTGTTGGAGGGCACCGGTCCGCGGGATGCGCCTCTGTTTGTGCTGTCCACGCACTACGATTCGGTGCCCGCGGGCCCGGGTGCGAGTGATGCGGGTTTGGGATGTGCGGCCTTGTTGGAGTGCGCACGGGCGCTGGTGGAGCGCGCGGCGCAGGGTGAGCGCCTCGCGCATGATGTGCTGTTCCTCTTTGCGGATGGCGAAGAGGCCGATCTCACCGGTGCTGCGCGGTTCCTCGCCCATGATCCGCGCGCCGCGCGGGTGGGGTGTGTGCTCAATTTGGAAGCGCGCGGCACGACGGGTTTGGTGCGCTTGTTCCGCACCTCGGGGCCGCAGGGCGAGCTGATCGAGTTCTTGGCTCGCGCGGCACCTCATCCGAGCACCACTTCCTTTGCAGCCGTGGTGTTCGAACTGCTGCCCAACGACACCGATGTCAGCGTGTATGCCGCCGCGGGCCTCTCGGCTATCGACGCGGCCAACATTGGAGGCGTGGTGCGCTACCACACCGCACTTGATGATGCCGCGCACCGCAGCTTGCGTAGCTTGCAGCACCATGGCGACACGGCACTCGCGCTCGCCTCTGCGTGGCACGGCGAAGGCGCCCCAAGCGCAGACGCATACGACAAGCAAACACGACACGACCCGCGCTGGTGGAGCGATGTGCTCGGACTGCGCGTGGTGCACGCACCAGAGTGGAGCGCCCCCGTGCTTGCACTGCTCCTCTTGGCGCTCACGCTCTACGCCGCACGCAAGGCTCTAGCGCATGCACTCAGCACCAGCGCGCGCGTGCTGCTGGGCTGTGGCGCAGCGGCGCTTGTGTCAAGTGTACTTGTCAAGGGATTGCTGTGGCTCCACAAGGATGGCGCGCAGCCCGACCCAGCTCCGTGGTCGGCGCACACTTGGCCCTGGACTCTGGGCCTCGCCTGTGTGTGCATGGCCGTGGGAGCCAGCATCACCAGCGGCTGGACCAAGCGCGCCGGACAGCGCTGTGGTGTGCATGGCGTACTGCTCGCTTGGTGCGGCCTGACGGTCGGCGTGGCGCTCTGGCGCGGTGGAGCTGCGGCCCCCTTGCTGGTGCCTCTCTTGGTGCTTGTGCCCTGGGCTCTTTGGTCTGTACGCACGGCTCGCGTGGTCGCGGCGCCCGTCGCACTCCTGTGTGTCATGCCCCTGCTCTTGGGAATCGTCGAGTCCTTCGGGCACGCGTTGCCGGTCGCCTTGGCCGTCCCTTGGGCTTTGGTAGGCGCGCTGCTGGGGCCCGTTTGGTCCAGCCTCCCGCGCTGGTTGCTTGGTACAGGGGCCGTGGTCGGCCTCGCGGCTGCGGCATGGCTTCCGGCACGAGACGCCGATGCGCCCCGTACCGATCCGGCCCAGCGCGGATGGGGCCCCGCCCTGCGCAACCCGCTCCCCCCCGCGACCAGCAGCGATGGCTTGGTTTGGGAACTCCCGCTTCCGCACGGAGCGACCGTCTTTCATGTGCCGCTTCAAGGCGCAGCCCAACTCGTCTCGATCGAAACCGGCGACCTTGTCTGGACACCTCCGGCCACACAAGCGCCGTACGTGCGCGTCATGGGCGAGTTCCAGGAACCCATCCGTGTGCGCTACAGCCGCCCGCTGACGGAGCTCTCCCTAGGGCGCCCCTGACGCCTCGGTGCCTCACCCCGTCTTTGCAGCGCCTCAACAGTTGCCGCCGCGAGAGAATCGGGTAACATCCCACCCCCTTCGAGGTAGGTGCGCTTGAGGGTGAGTGTGATCGAGAGGTGGCGCGTCCACCCCTCCAGCCCACTCCTCCCGAGTCGCCCCCCAGCCGATGTCGCAGCACTCGTCAGCGAGCCAACGACGTCGACAAACCAACCCTGAAGCACCCACGACTGGCCCTCAGCAGAGGGCGGAGCACAGACCATGGCGGAATCGGCAGGCTTCAATCCGGTAGCGGCATTGCGCAACTTTGCGCGCAACTCGCCTTGGATCTTCATGGCGGTGGCGCTGCACCTGATCATCATCGCGGGAGCGGCGGTCTTCTATACGGCCAGCCACGAACAAAAGCGGGAAGAAGAGCCCACGACGGTAGCCGTCACCCGCAAGGCGGAGACTGCGGAAGAGCTCCCGATCCCGCCCGAGCAGATCGACCGTAAGGCGATCCCCAAGAACGAAGAACGCGAAATCGTCTCGTTCGAGGAAGACGTCTACATCCCGACCAACGAGTCGGTCCCGGAAGACCTGTCTCAGGACCGCGGCGATCCGGACTCGGTGGACAACCTCTCGGGTGGTTCGACCGGTGGCACCGCCATTGGTGTGGGTACCGTGGGTCACGCTGGTTTGCGCCCCTCGGCCTTCGGTGGCCGTCGCTTGGGCCCCGGCGCCAAGAAGGGTCGACCGGGTGGTCCGACCGAAGGCACCGAAAAGGCCGTGCTGGACGGCTTGCGCTGGCTCTGCCGCCACCAAGCGGAAGACGGTTCTTGGTCGTACGGTCGCTTGAAGACGATCTGCACCTCGGACAAGCCTTGCTATGACCCGAAGGCACAGATCACCGACAACTACAATGACGGCTTGACCGCCTTGTCGCTGTTGGCCTTCCTGGGTGCTGGTTACGGCCACGACGCCAAGCAGACCATCGTCGACACCACCCGCGCCAAGCGCCACGTGGTGGGCGATGTGGTCAAGAAGGGCTTGGCGTACCTGCTCAAGAAGCAGAACCCGGATGGCTCGTTCTCGAGCGGCGATCGCCCGTTCATGTACAACGAATCGCTGGCGGCGATGGCCTTGACCGAGGCCTACGGCCTGTCGCAGAACCGTTACTACAAAGAACCGGCCCAGAAGGCGATCAACTTCATGATTGCCTCGCAACGCCCGAACCCGAGTGGTCAAGGCAAGTGGGGCTGGCGCTACGACGGCCTGAAGTACGTCGAGCGCGAAGTGGGCATTGGTACCGGCGCGGCCGAGAACAAGGCCATCCTCTTTGACTCGGACATCTCGGCCACCGGTTGGTGCGTCATGGCCCTCAAGTCGGCCAAGTTGTCGGGTCTGAATGTGCCGGAAGAAGCCATGCAAGGCGGCATGGCCTTCGCCAAATACGTGACCGCGGACAACGGCATGGTCGGCTATGTCGATCCCAAGCAAGCCGGCCAAGCGGTCTCGGGTGGCGGCGACCACTACACCTACCACCCCGCCGTCATGTCGGCCTTGGGTATGTGCATCCGCATCTTCGCCGAGCACGATCCGAACGACACGTTCCTGCCCTTGGCAGCGGCGCAAATCGTCAAGGACCTGCCCGATGCCGGCAAGGCGGACGCCAAGACGGGTGAACGCCTGTCGGTGGACTACTACTACTGGTACTACGCCTCGATCGCGCTGAACCAGTTCGACGGTCCGGACGCGCCGAAGAAAACCGGCAAGTACTGGGGTCCGTGGAACAAGAAGATGGTCGACGCGATCATGGTCCTGCAGGACCAAACGGATGACCGCAAGACGGAAGCCGATCCGACCCGCCGCGCGTGCCAAAACGGTGGTTGGATCGTTCCCGACCGCTGGGGTAGCCACTACGGCGGCCCCGTGTACCAGACGGCCATCAACGTGTTGACGCTCGAAGTGTACTACCGCTTCGAGAACGCTTTCGGCGGCGCCAAGCGCAACTGATCGCGAGCACCTAGACCCCGATTTTTCCATCGCTGGCGCGGGGGCCCTCCCCCGCGCCGCGAACTAGCCCAACAGCCCCCAGCCCCTAACGGAACTCGTGCGACGCTTCCACCACCTGCGTTGGATCGCGGCTCTCTTGCTCGTTGCCGCGCCGAGCTACGCTCAATCCGCTTCCGTCCTCGGTAAGAACGATGCTGCGTACGCGACCCAGCTGTACCGCAGCGGCTACCCCGAGCTGGCCGAACGTCTGCTCAAGACGATCGAGACCTCGGGGGCGGTCGAGCCCAACGAGCAAATCGGCGTCAAGGCGCTAGCTCTCGACATTCGCACCGACCTCGCCTTGCGCGAAGCCGATGTGGAGAAGCGCAAGACGGCGCTGGCCCAAGTGCTGACGGAGAAGGAAGACTTCGCCCGCAACTACGACGGCAAGACCGCGGCCGAAGACACCGTGCAGACTCTGCCGGATGTCTACCAGAAGCTCGGCGAGACGATCACTTCCCTCCTGCAGAAGGAAACCGATCCCAAGAAGATCGAGGAGTACCGCAAGGAAGGCCACGAGATCTTCTTGAAGGCGGAAGCCAAGCTCGAGGAGCGTCTGCAGAAGACGCAGCAAATGATTGATGATGCCTGGCTGGCACTCGGTGATGCCGCCGGCGAGGAAGACGCGAAGATCGATCCGGCCCTAGAGCAGCAGAAGATCCGCACGCTCTACAACCTGCCGCGCACCTACTACTACCACTCGCAGATCTTCCCCAAAGACGACTTCAAGAAGACCGAGCTGATCGACAAGGCCATCGAAGGCTTCAATGCCTTTGGCCTCGATTACTCCGATCTGATCTGGAGCTACGAAGGCTTGATCTTCCTCGGCTTGTGCGAGAAGGACAAAGGCAACACGGCAGAAGCGTTAAGTGCTTTTGACGACGCGATCCGCATGCGCGAGCAGTTCGTGCAGGATCAGAAGGGCAAGTTCCAAGTCGGCCCCGGCGAGGGTGACTTGGTTTCGGCCGCGGTGTTGCAGAAGATCATCGCGCAGCGCGATGCCAAGGACTACGCGGGTGCTGCCGCTACCTACAAGGACTTCGTAGACACCATTCCTGGCGCGTTCGAAACGCGCTCGGGTCTCGCTGCTTTGGCTGCGTTGGCCGAGTCCCACATCGCCGCGGGCGATCCCAAGGCCGCTGGTGAAGCCGCCGACAAGCTGGTTGAGCTGGATCCCAAGGGTGCTTGGGGTGCTAAGGGCCGCGAGCTGCAAGGCAAGATGCTCGGCGGCGGAGGTGCTGCACTCGATGCCGAGAAGATCCTCTCCATCGCGCGCACTTACCTCGAGCGCGGCGAAGACAACCGCGCGCTCGAAATCGCGGCGCAGGCGGTCGGCGCACTCGCCGGTCACCCGAAGGAAGCCCAGCTCGGCGTCGATACCTGGCTCTTCATCGGCGCCATCTACAAGAAGAATGGCGCGCTGCAGGAAGCCTCTGTGGCCTTTGATGCGGCCTACGATCGCTACTCGGCCGATCCCAAGTGCGCCGAAGCGGTGTTCCAAGCGATGGATTGCTATCGCTTGTTGAACAAGACCAGCAAGCGCAAGTTCTACACCGATCGTCTTGAGCAGCGTCGCGGAACGCTGGCCTCGAAGTACGCCAACCATCCGCGCGCCGCGAGCGCGCAGTTGGCCGAAGCGCAAGGCATGCAAGACGACGGCCAGTACGCAGAGGCAGCGGCCGAATACGCCAAGATTCCGGTCACGTCCTCGGTGTACATCGATGCCACAGCCGCTGGTGCGCAGTGCCAGTTGTTGCTCGGCCGCGATTTGTCCAAGGCCGGCAAGAGCCCGGAAGCCAAGCTCAAGTACGAAGCGGCCGAGAGCCTCTTCAAGAAGGCTGTGGCGGAAGCCGAGACCCAGCGCAATAAGACGCTGAACCTCGACGAAAAGGCGCGTTTCGACTCGCTCAAACTGCGTGGCTTGATCGGTCTGGCGCAACTGTACTTGACCAGCGAGCTGGCGCGTGCAGCGGAAGTCCTGCCCCTCTTGGAAGGCGCGGACGAGACCTATGCCGGCAACTCGGATGCGATCAACAACTTCTGGCGCTTCCGCATCGAGGCCCTGCGCGCTCAGGGTCGTTTGGATGACGCCATTGCTTTGCTCGAAGCGTTGGTGAAGACCAACCCGGACTCCAAGGCCATTGGACCGGCCGCGGCTATCGTCGCCAGTGCGCTCGATGTGCGCGCCGGCGAACTGCGCGACAAAGAGAAGAAGGCTCGCGAAGCCGACGAAATGCAGAAGAAGGCCGCGCGCTACTACGCGGTAGCAGGACGCGCGTACCTCAAGTCCGAGGCGCCCAAGGTTTCCGAAATCGAGCCGATCGCCAAGCGCTTGTTCGCGCTGGGCCTGGACTCGAACTCGGTACCCGAAGACCAACTCTCGTTTGTCGGTTGGGATCCCAAGAAGAACGCCGAATCACAGCAGTGGGCCTTGGCGGCCGAGCTGTACGAAGCGACCTTGCGCTTGGTGCCCGGCTACCAGATGCAAGTACAGTTGGGCCGCTGCTACGGCTACCTCGGCGAATATGCCAAGGCCGCTGGTGTGCTCGGTGCGCTGTTCGAGCAAGAGCAGGTCTACGACACCGAGAAGAAGAACCTCAAGCGCGCAGTCATCCGCCAAAAGCAGGAGCTGTTCTTCGCCTACCTCGAGCTGGGCTTGGCCGAGCACGAAGCCGCGGCGGCGAGCAACGATGCCGATGGGTTCCGTCGGGCCTCGACCATCTTCTCGGTGATGGCGCGCGAGCTGCAACCCACCTCGCGTGATTGGTGGTACACGAAGTACTACCAGATCCGGAACCTGTCGCTGGCCGGCAACTACGCCGATGCCAAGATCCAGCTCAACGACCTCGAGCGCACCACCTCGGGCTACGGCGAGCAGTTCGGTTTGAAGGAGCGCTTCAGCGCGCTCAAGGCAGAGCTCGCTACGAAGTGAGCCCCCGCTTCCCCTACCCCACACGCACACCCATGAAGATGAACCTCCCGCTCGCAGCCAAAGTTCCCTTTGCCACAGCCTTTCTGTGCGGTTTGCTCGTGACCACGGGCCTGACCAACTCGGCGCTGGCCGACACCATCACGCTCAAGGACGGCAAGACGGAGACCGGCAAGGTCAAGGCCGAAGAGTTCGGCGGCGTGACCTTCGACCCTTCGAAGGGCGATGACAAGCTCATCCTTTGGAAGGACATTGCCGCCAACGGCATCACCTACGAAGGTGCGGAAGAATACATGGCCGCCAAGGAGCTGTTCGATCAGAACCGCTTCGATGATGCCATCGCCGCCTTCGCCGAAGTTGCCAAGGACGGCAAGAAGGGCGTGCTGCGCCAGAACGCGCTGTACTACAGCGGCAAGGCGCAGGCCATGTCAGGCAAATTTGACGCTGCCTTGGCGAGCTTTGAAGCCCTGACCAAGGACTACGGCAAGTCGCGCTGGTTGATGGACATCGGTGAAACGATGGTCAGCATCTACGCCGCCAAGAAGGACCTCGCCAACGCCGCCAAGTCGCTCGACAAGCTCGGCAGCGATGCGTCCGCCGCGGGCGTCGATGCGAGCTTCGACAAGGCCGTGCAAGTGCTCAAGGGCCGCGTGTTCGAAGAGCAAAAGGACTACGCCAAGGCACGCGCTGCCTACGGTGTGGCCTCGTCTGCCTCGGGGCTCGATGCGCGCATCGTGCAACTGGGCAAGCTCGGCGAAGCACGCTGCACCGCGGCAACGGGCGACAAGACCAAGGCCGAAGGCATCTTCCGCTCGTTGGTGCGCGAAGACGCCACGAACGGCGTGCTCGCCGGCGCCTGGAACGGCTTGGGCGACCTGATGCTCGAGGACGGCAAGAAGGGCAAGGGCGACGCGGAGAAGATCACCGACGCGCTCTACTGCTACTTGCGCGGTGTGGTGCAATATCCCCCGCTGCCCGGTGATTCGACCCTCGAACACGAACGCGCCATCGCCGGTGCCGCGCAGTGCTTCCGCTTCCTGTCGCAAATCGACAGCAAGGCCGAAGGTAAGCGCGCCAACAAAGATCGCGCCGACCAGCATGTCGCTATGCTGCGCCAGCGTTACCCGAACTCGGCTTTCTTGCAGGGCCTGTGAGCCCGCGCGAGACAGCTGTGCAGACTGCTTAGAACTACAAGAGCCGGGATCCAGCCGGCTCAATCCCCCCCAGAAACCCAGAGAAGACTCTCCCGATGAACGCGACCCAAAAGAAGTTCCTGATGACGGCCTTTGCGGCCGTGGTGATGTTGTCCGGCCTCGCGCTGGCGTCTGACGGCGCCCCGAAGAAGTCGTGGCTCGAACTGTTCCAGACGACGGGCCCCGTCGGCTACATGATGGTCATCACCTCCATGACCGGCACGGCGCTCTTGATCGAGCACTTCGTCAACGTGCGCAAGGAGAAGATGGCGCCGGCCCAAGTGGCCAGCGACCTCGAGGCCTACATCCAAAACGGCGAGTACGATGCCGCTCTGGAAATGTGCGAGACGGAGCAAGGCTACCTCTCGAACCTGGTCGGCGCCGCGTTGCGCATGCGTCACGCTGGCTTCGGCGAGATGGTCAACTCGATGGAGCAGGCCGCTACGCAAGAGCAGTTCAAGATCACGACCAAGGTGTCGTACCTCTCCCTCATCGGTAACATCGGACCACTGCTGGGTCTCTTGGGCACCGTGACGGGCATGATCGCGTCCTTCCAGGTCATCGAAGGCTTGAAGGCCCCGACCCCGAAGGACTTGGCCTCGGGCGTGTACGAGTCGCTCGTGAACACGACCATGGGTCTGTTCATTGGTATCGTCTGGTTGACGGCGTTCTTCTTCTACAAGAACCTCGTCACCAAGATCGCGCTCGAAATCAACCTGCAAGCCGCGCGCATCATCTCGCCCTTCGCTTCAGCAGAAGGTGGCGGTCGTCAGCACTGATGACCGCACCCTGACGACTGGACTGAGTTGAATCGAGTTTTCTGGGCTAAGCACCGTGCGTTGGAGTTCCGCGTGGACTCCAACGCGCACCGCTCGCCCTCCCCTGTGCGTGTCGAGTCTGAGAGCCTATAGCGTCCTGAGGAGTAGACCGTGAGCAAGGAACAACCGAAGCTGAAGGAAGACATTTCCCCGAACGTGGTGCCGATGATCGACATCATGTTCCTTCTGTTGCTCTTCTTCATGCTGGGTGCCGACATGGCACAGCGCGAGTCGGTGGACATGGTTCTGCCGCTGGCCGACCAGATCAAGGAGCAGAAGGAGAACGAGGAAGTGCCGACGACCACGGTCAACGTGCACCACGATCCGAACCTGGACTGCAAGATCAACGACTCGGCCGAGAATGGTTGCCGTGAAAAGGGCCACTGGATCTGGTCCGTGCGCGGCATCACCCACACGGCGGAAACGCTTAAGACGCAACTCCAAATCGACGCCGATGAGTTCTTGGAAGACTCGGACACTCCGGGTGCTGGCAAGAAGCTTTCGGCCAAGAAGTTGCTGCTCCGGGCCGACGGTAAGGCTCCCTACGGGGAGATCCAGCGCGTCATCGAAATCGGTGGCGGCGTGGGCATGTACAAGGTCGAGGTCGCGGGCGCGAAGCCCTCTGCCGCGCCCTGAAGCGGACGCTCCTGAGCCCTACGCAAACCTACAAACCAACCTTTTAGAGAGCATTCATCATGGCAGGCGGCGGAGAAGCAGAAGACAACCCAGTGAACATCAACGTCGTGCCGATGGTCGACGTGATCTTCTGTCTGTGCGTGTTCTTCATGTGCTCGTTCAAGTTCAAGCAACTCGAGGGCAAGTTCACCTCGTGGTTGCCGAAGGACAAGGGCGTAGGCGGTGCCTCGGACCCGGGCGAAATTCGCGAAATGCGCGTGGCCTTGTTCTGGGAGGCCGACACGCAGAAGGTGCGTCGCCAGTACGGTCACCGCGAGGTGACGGACGACGAAGAGCTCAAGCGCATCCTCGATGGTGCGCACCAAGACTTCATCAAGCAAGGCAAGCCGGATACGCCCGTCATCATCGACGGTGCCTTCGAAGTGCCGTGGCAGTCGATCTACACCGTCGTGAACATCTGCAAGGCGCTTGAGATCGAAAAGATCGAGTTCGCCATGGGTGCTAGCGCCGGTAAGTGAGCTTGCCCTAGGTATCAACTACGCGCGGGCCGTGGCTCTCATCAGCCGCGGCCCGCAGTTTTTTGTACGGCGCAGTTTTTGGACAAGCTGTCCTGTTCCCAAGAGCACCTTCCGTACTAGAAGATGCTTCAGCGATGAGTGATTTGGATCCTAAGCGCACACCTGACCATCTGGAACGAGCGTTCCTGCGGCCCAGCGAACCCGAACCTTTTTGGAAGACCAAAGAGTTCGGCCGCTTCGCTGCCTTGGCTGGCGTGGCACTCTTCTCTCTGCTGCTGTTCGCCTACTTCGGCCTGCGCCAAGCAGAGCAAGCCGAGCGTGACGCCGAGTTGGCCAAAGCGGCTTGGCCAGCGTTGACCGCGGTCGAGCGCCAAACGCGCTTGGATGCACAAACCAACCTGTTTGAAGGCGCGCTGCGCGACAGCCAAAGCGGCCAAGGGTTTGTGCAAACGCCGGGCTACCTCAAGCTGCTCGATAGCCTCAAGCGCTACAAGCCCGAGGATGTGTCGCAGCGTGCGCAACGTACGCTGGACTACACCACCCTGATCACGGATCCCGAGCCATGGCGCGGGGAATTCGTGCGCATGCGCGGCTTGGTCGGTGGCATGTGGGCGGAACGCCTCCCCGGCCCCATTTTCGAGCACAAGGATGTGTGGCGCGGCCTGCTGACCGATGGCGAAGGCGACAACGGCGTGATGTTCGACATTCTCGAACGCCCGGAGAACGCCGACAGCTTGCACCGCCAGGCCGTGGATGTGGAAGCGGTGTACTACCGCAATGTCGCGTACACGGCCGAGAACGGCGAGACGCGCAGCGTGCCGTGGATTCTGGTCAAGTCGATTGCCTTGGTGCCCTCGGCCGCGGAAACCTCGTACAAGGCGACGCTGGCCGACAACACCTTGTTGATCATCGCTTTGCTGGCCTTTGCCGTGCTGGCAGCGCGCGTGCTATTCTCCTCGCTTCGCAAGAAACGCCGCGCGGCCCCCGCTGCGGCGCCGCAGTCCATCCGCGATGTGTTGGAAGCCAATCGCCGCAAGGCAGGCATCCGGCCGTCGTCGAACGCCTCGACTCAATCCCCCTCTAGACCCCAAAGTCCCTCGGACTCACACCAGACTCCCCCCAGACGATGAGCGAGAACCAACCGAACGCGGGCGACCGCCCGATGTCGATGAAGGAGAAACTGCTGGCCCAACGCCGCGCTGCGGAGGCAGGCGAAGCGCCCGCTAAGCAGACGCCCGCGCCGGCTCCTGCGCCTACACCGGCGCCGGCAGCAGCTGCTCCCAAACCGGCGGCTGCGAAACCGGCGGCGCCCAAGCCGGCAGCTCCCAAGGCTGCTGCTCCCGCGGCCAAGGCTGCTACGCGCACCACTGGTAATCCAGACGTGAAGCGCGAAGTGGAAGAGCTGCGCAAGAAGCAAGACAAGTGGCTCACGTACGGCTGGATTGTGGCCGGCGTTTTGATGGCCATCGCGGGCACGGTGTACTTCACTGTGCAGTCGAAGAAAAAGCACGAAGCCGATAAGCGCGCGTACTACGAGAAGACCGTCTCCGAGTTCATGAAGGAGATGCTGACCTTCGATCCGAACAAGGAGTCGGACGCGCAAGCGCTGCTGAAGAAGGCCGAAGAGAAGCGCGAGTCCTTCGGCTCTGACATGGACGGCGACAACATGGTGGGTTGGAAGACGACCTACTTCCTGTACGAGGGCAAGGATGTGCCCGGACGCGTGCAGGCCATGGTGGGCCGCGCCCAATCGTCGCTCGATGCCCTCAAGCGTCAGCGCGAGTTGATTTCTGGTCTCGCCGCGATCGAGAACGATGTCAACAACGCCTCCAGCAAGAAGCCGGAAGAGCTGCAAGCCCTCAAGCGCCGCTTGGGTGAGTACGAGCAGCAAGCTGGTATGGGCGCGGAGTTCGACACGCGCGTGTCGGCCGCCAAGGTCAAGATCGGGCGCGCCTATGCGGATCGCCTCTTTGACGAAGCGAAGAGCCTCGCGGGCAAGGGCCCGAGCGAGTCGCGTGCTGCTCTGGCAGCGTTCGCCAAGGCCGAGGACGAGTTCACCGTCCTGCTCGACGAGGCCTACAACAAGCGCAACCAAGAGGCGATCGCCTACATCACGCCCAAGTACCAGTCGATCATCGACGACTCGGACAAGCTGGCGGTGGCCACCTTCACCGCCGATGTGTTCGCGCGTGCGGATGCGCGCGATGTGCTCAAGACGGTCGAGCCGGCCAAGTGGGGTCAGGACGGCCTCAAGGGCTTCCGCATCGATGCCAGCGGCCTCCAGGCGATCGGTTTGGATCCGGGCAGCAAGAAGGACGGCGTCTTCTCGGTGGGCGACCTCGAGAAGTGGCGCGACTTCGAGCTCGATTTCGAGTTCCAAGTCGTCAAGGGCGAGGCCCAGTTCTACTTCCGCCTCGGCAAGCAGATCCAATCGGCCGAAGGCTTCATGGTGCAAACCGGCGCCGAGGACTGGAAGGCCGGCGAGACCTACTCCTGCAAGGCGACGCTCGTGGGTTCGACCATGCGGCTGGAATTTGGCGACAACGCCAACCAAGAGCCGCGCGAATCGACCCTCGACTGGCGTCGTAGCCGCAAGGGTGCCTTTGGCGTCGTCGTGCCGCAGGGCAGCGAGGTCAAGATCACCAAGATGAAGCTGAAGCTGATGCGCCCGACGCAGTGACAGCTAGCCGCGCTAGCTAGCTGCTCGTTCAGCACCCGCCGCCCCGCCAGTTCCCCGACGGAACTGACGGGGCGGCGGGGTTTTGTGGCCGTCCTTTTTGCACTACCCCCGCTTGGACGGTACAACCTCCGTTTCTACTGCTGTCCCCGAACCGGACAACGGAGAACCAAGAGACGATGCTCCCCCTGTTCCTGAACGCGACGACCGCCTCTCTCTCCGAGGGCGGCCACAAGAGCGAGTTCGACCTCGCCATGCCCAACCTGGCCGACTCGGCCATTTCCTTCCTCGGCGGCTACACCGGCCACGACTTGCTTATGGGAGGCATCCTGATTTGCCTCCTTGGCATCGTCTTTGGTCTGGTGGCTTTCAGCCAGCTGAAGAACCTGCCGGTGCACTCCGCCATGCGCGAAGTGTCGGAGCTGATTTACGAAACCTGCAAGACGTACCTGTTCACGCAGGTCAAGTTCATCATCATCCTGCAGGTGTTCATCGGCGCCGTCATTTGGGCCTACTTTGGCCTGGTGCTTGGCAAGCCGATCTCCGAGGTGCTGATCATCTTGTTGTTCAGCTTGATCGGTATTGCAGGCTCGGTGCTGGTCGCCGCCTTCGGTATCCGCGTCAACACCTTCGCCAACTCGCGCACGGCCTTTGCCGCGCTCGCGGGCAAGCCCTACCCCGTCTACCAAATCCCGCTCAAGGCAGGCATGTCGATCGGCATGTTGCTGATCAGCGTGGAATTGCTGTTGATGCTGATGGTGTTGTTGTTCGTGCCGAACGACATCGCCTACAAGTGCTTCCTCGGCTTCGCCATCGGCGAGTCGCTGGGCGCCTCCGCCTTGCGCATCGCGGGCGGCATCTTCACCAAGATCGCTGACATCGGCTCCGACTTGATGAAGATCGTCTTCAACATCAAGGAAGACGATGCGCGTAACCCCGGCGTGATCGCCGACTGCACCGGCGACAACGCTGGTGACTCGGTGGGCCCGACGGCCGACGGCTTCGAGACGTACGGCGTGACGGGTGTGGCGCTCATCAGCTTCATCCTGCTGGCCGTGGCGAACCCCGTGATCCAAGTCCAGCTGATCGTGTGGCTGTTCGTCATGCGCGTGCTGATGGTTGTGGCCTCGGCCGTGTCGTACTGGATCAACGAGATCATCTCGAAGGCCCGTTACGGCAACTCGAGCCACTTCGACTTCGAGGCCCCGCTGACCTTCTTGGTCTGGCTGACCTCGTTCGTGTCGATCGGCGTCACCTACGCCGCCTCGTACCTGCTGATTCCTGACCTCAACGGTGACACCACCTTGTGGTGGAAACTCTCGACGATCATCACCTGCGGCACGCTCGCCGGTGCGATCATCCCCGAGCTGATCAAGGTCTTCACCTCGCCCAAGTCCGGCCACGTGCTGGAGTGCGTGGAAGCCTCGAAGGAAGGCGGCGCGAGCCTGAACGTGCTGGCTGGTTTGACCGCCGGTAACTTCAGCGCCTACTGGATGGGCGTGATCCTCGCCATCCTGATGGGTTCGGCCGTGTACTTCTCCCCTAGCCTGTCGTCGATCATGCAGTACGAGGCGATCTTCGCCTTCGGTCTGGTGGCCTTCGGCTTCTTGGGTATGGGCCCGGTGACCATCGCCGTCGACTCGTACGGTCCGGTGACGGACAACGCGCAGTCGGTCTACGAGTTGTCCCTCATCGAAGAGATGAAGGATGCGAAGGGCTCGATCCAGAAGGAGTTCGGCTTCACGCCCGACTTCGAAAAGGCCAAGCACTACCTCGAGGAGAACGACGGCGCCGGTAACACCTTCAAGGCTACGGCCAAGCCGGTGTTGATCGGTACCGCGGTGGTCGGCGCGACGACGATGATCTTCGCGACGATCATGGCGTTGAAGGGCACTGCCCCGAGCCAAGAGGTGTTCCTCAGCAGCATGTCGCTGCTGAACCCGAACTTCCTCCTGGGTCTGATCCTCGGCGGCTCGGTGATCTACTGGTTCTCCGGTGCCTCGACCCAAGCGGTCGCCACCGGCGCCTACCGCGCGGTCGAATTCATCAAGGCCAACATCAAGCTCGACAACAACTCGGGCAAGGCCTCGATCGAAGACTCGAAGAAGGTTGTGGCCATCTGCACGGAGTACGCGCAGAAGGGCATGTTCAACATCTTCCTGGCCGTGTTCTTCCTCGCGCTGGCCTTCGCGTTCTATGACCCGTACTTCTTCATCGGGTACCTGATCGCGATCGCCCTCTTCGGTCTGTTCCAAGCCCTGTTCATGGCTAACGCCGGCGGCGCCTGGGACAACGCCAAGAAGGTCGTCGAAGTGAGCCTGAAGGCCAAGAACACCCCGCTGCACGCAGCGACGGTGGTTGGCGACACCGTGGGCGACCCGTTCAAGGACACCAGCTCGGTGGCCATGAACCCGGTCATCAAGTTCACGACCCTCTTCGGCCTCTTGGCCGTCGAGCTGGCACTCTCGCTGGCAGGTCAGCCGATC
>JBILXQ010000295.1:0-4135 GCA_044378375.1 Planctomycetota bacterium | reverse complement strand
CCCCCCCAAAAATGACCTCGCGCAAGGCCCTAGGCCGCGCGCCGAGCTAGATCGAAGAGACCCCCGAGGAAACGCGGATGAACCGTTCCGTTCGTGGCATGGCCAAGGTGAGCGTCCTGTGGACCATCGTGGTCCTCGTCGCCTTTCTGGTTGCCCTGATGATGTTCTTCTTGACCAGCGGTGAGCTGGAGACGCAAGTCGCCCAGAAGAATGCCTTCCAAAAGGAAGTAGGCGAGCTCAAGGAGACCGCCAAGAAGAACAGCGAAGACATTGTGAACATCTCCAATGTCTTCGGCTTCCAAGAGAGCGGTAGCCGTACCGATCCGAAGCTCGCCACGGAGGGTCTCAAGACCCTGCGTGAGGGCATTCCGGACGTGGGCTCCGAAGTGAAGACCTACCAAGCCGTGATTCCCGTGGCCGTGCAGGCCTACGCGAACCAGAAGGCGCGCGTTGCCGAGCTCGAGGCGCAAGTTGCGTCGAAGAGCACGGAGATCGACAGCCTTCAGGCCAGCATCCGCGAGATCGGCGACAAGAATGCTTCGGAAGCGCAAGAACTGCGCCGCCAAGCTCAAGACGCCGAGACGCGCCTCAGTGACTTGAAGAACGACCTCGAGCGTCAGCTCACCGAGGCTCGCGAACAAGTCAAGGAGCGCGACGCCAAGTGGCGCGCCGCCGAGCGCACCATCGAAGAGAACAACCGCAAGTTCGCCGGCGAAGCCGAAGCGATGCGCGGCCGCATGGCGGAGATGGGCCGCAAGCTCAATCCTTTCGTCAAGGAGCCGAACGCTGCTGACGGCAAGGTGTTGTCGGTCGCTGCTAACCTCAAGCTGGGTTGGATCGATGTGGGCGCGCCCGAGCGTCTGCCGGTGGGCGCGCGCTTCACCGTCAAGTCGGGTGCCAAGGGCACCGACCGCGTCAAGGCGATGTGCGAAGTGACCAAGGTGGAAGGTTCGATGGCGGAAGTGGTCTTCATGGACCAAACCGACCCGTTCGATCCGCCCACGACTGGTGACATCGTTTTCAACCCGCTGTTCGACCCGCGTGGTGATCGCAGCTGCTTGATGGTCGGTAGCTTCTCGGGCCGCTATGCCAAGGACAAGGTTGAAGGCCTGCTGTCGGGCATGGGCGTCAAGGTCCAGAAGTCGCTCGACCAAGCGACGGACTTCGTGATTGTCGGCTCGGAAATGTACACCGACGCTGAAGGTCAGCCGCTGGAGACGCCGATCAACCCGGTCGACGACCCCGCGGTCAAGGCCGCGGTGGCTCAGGGCTGCCAAGTGGTGTTGCTCAAGGACCTGCGCAACTACTTCCGCTTCTAACCGCAGTCGGTTCGGCTTAGCACGAACTGGCGATGCTCATCCGGCGGTGCTCTCAGGAGCGCCGCCGGATCTTTTTCTGAGCTTGATCGCGCGCCTCTCGACTTCCCTGCGTGCGGCGTGCATAACTGTCCGATAGTAGCTCGACCCCATGGTGGCCACGACCGAAGACGATCCGTTCGCACAGACGCGCATGAGCATTGGCGCGCACCTCGAGGAACTGCGCAAGCGCGTCTTCCGCAGTGTCGTGGTGTTGGTGGTGTGCTTTCTGATCGCCTGGAGTTTCAAAGAGCACATCACGGGTGTGGTGATGTGGCCGTGGCGCGAAGCTGTCGGCAAGATCAACGCCGACTTGGTCGAGCGCTATGAAGCCGAGCTGTTGGCGCAACCGGACATCGATCGCGCGCGCTACTTCAAGAGCGCCGACAGTGCGAGCCCGGACTACAAGCTGCTCAAGGACCCCGTCGACGAACGCTTGGCGAGCTTTGGCGTAGGGGACTCGTTTTTCTTCGCGCTGAACGTGTCGTTGTGGTCGGCCTTCTTCTTGGGCGCGCCCTTCGTGCTCTGGCAGTTGTGGCAATTCATCGCCGCCGGGCTGTACGCACACGAGAAGAAGTTCGTGTACCTGTACTTCCCGTTCAGCGTGGGGCTGTTCGTCGCCGGCGTGCTGTTCTGCTACTTCTTCGTGGTCTCGGTGGGGATGTACTTCCTCTCGAGCACCTTGCCGTTGGAACAGGTCCGACCCATGGTCGGCATCGACCGCTACTTCGACTTCTTGTCGACGATGTGCCTGGCGATGGGGGCTGTGTTTCAAATCCCCGTGCTGATGATCTTCTTGTCGTCGATCGGGATCATCGATCCCAAGTTGTACGGCAAGTACCGCGGCCACTTCTTGATCGTCGCATTGCTTGTGGCGGCGATCTTGACTCCCGGTCCCGACATGTATTCGCAGATGTTGATGGCTGGTCCCATGTTGGTGCTCTATGAAGTCGGCATTGTGCTCGCCAAGTGGCGTGCGAAGCCCAGGCGCCGGCCGGATGCCGCATGAAAGCGGTGGTGATCGCGACGGGTGACGAGCTCGTGCGTGGTGTGCACACCGACACGAACTCAGGTCTGATCGCGCGACGCTTGGCGACGCTGTCGATCGAATGTGAGCGCTTCGTGGTGCTCGGTGATGACGAAGAAGCCCTCAGCGCCGAGTTGTTGCGGTGTGTGCAGCTGGGTCGCCTTGCCATCGTGAGTGGAGGCTTGGGGCCCACCCTAGACGATGTCACGCGCGCTGCGTTTGCGCGTGCGTGCGCGGTGCCGTTGGAGCGTCATGCCGAGTGTGAAGCGCGCTTGCGCGTCCTGTTGGAAGCCCGCGGTCGCGAGTACACCGCCTCGAACGCGCGTCAAGCAGATGTGCCGCGCGGTGCCCGGGTCTTGCCCAATGAGCGCGGCACAGCCGACGGCTTTGCCATGCAGCTGGGCGCGGCCCTGCTGGTGGCTTTGCCCGGACCGCCGCGCGAGTTGCAGCCCATGCTGGACGAGCAAGTGTTGCCGCTCGTGCGCGAGCACTTGCGGGCGCGGGGGATTGCGGTGCCTGTGGTGTGCGATGCGGTCTTCCGGCTTTCGGGTTTGCCCGAGGCGCGTTTTGCTGATTTGTGCGGCGATTGGATGGAGCGCGGTCGCAACCCCTTGGTGGGGGTGACCGCCAGCATGGGCGTGTTGACCGCCACGCTGCGCGCGCGCGGTGCCGACGAGGCCGAGGCGCAGCGCTTGCTGGCTGCGCACGTGACGGCCTTCGTGGAGCGTTTTCGGAGTTGGATTTGGACTGACCAGGACGAGGAGCTCGAGTCGGCCCTTGCGCGGGAGCTGTTGGAGAAGAACCTTACGGTCGCTCTGGCCGAGTCCTGCACCGGCGGCATGGTGTCCGCGCGCCTGACCAAGGTGCCCGGGATCAGCCGTGTCTACCTGCGCGGCTGGACGACCTATTCCAACCAAGCCAAGGTCGACGAGCTGGGTGTGCCCCCCGCGCTCGTGGAGGCGCACGGCGCCGTCAGCAGTCCCGTGGCGGCCGCCATGGCCCGCGGCGCATGCGACCGCGCCGGCACACGCCTAGGCCTTTCCATCACCGGCATCGCCGGCCCCGACGGAGGCACGCCCACCAAGCCCGTAGGCCTAGTGTGGTTGGGCCTGTGCGTCGACGGGGTCGTGACCACCCACGAGCGGCGGTATCTAGCCCTCGGCCGCGACTTCGTGCGCGAGTTCGCTACCCGCGATGGGCTGCACTTGTTGCTGCAGGCGACCAAAGGGCTGGGCGTGAATGGTTGACTCGGTTGCGGTGGCACCGTATCCTTCTTCCCCGCAAGTTTCCCCGTGGTGTAATCGGTAGCACAACAGGTTTTGGTCCTGTTAGTTCTGGTTCGAGTCCAGCCGGGGAAACCACTTCTACAGGCCCACCAGGGCCTGTAAGTGTTTTTAGGCGATACTGGCCCAGCTGAGTGTGCACGACTTTTGGGTGCGCACCCCGTCTGGCGGGCCTAGGTACTGGCATAGCGGTCGTTGTCCGCCAAATTTCGGACCGAAATGCACACCAGGCCTCAGCGGGACGCCGCGCGTGCACGTGCGATGCGTAGCCTGGTTTCGGGCTTAGAGTCCACCAGCAGCGGCCGCGCGGGCCTAGCTGTGCGGTCTATGCGCGACGAACGGCAGACCTGAATAGAGCTAGACGCTTGGATCCTTGGCGACGGGACAATTTTCGTGTGGTTTTGACATAGGGAATACGCGGTCGCGACCAAGTCGCGCACAGCGTGCTACGCCAGTATCATCGCGGGCAT
>JBILXQ010000294.1:0-4138 GCA_044378375.1 Planctomycetota bacterium | reverse complement strand
CGGCAGCTGTCGCAACCAGCGCGGCGTAGCGCACCAAACGCAAGCGAGGACGCGCTGCGGCGCGCACACGGGCCGCTAGGCCTTGCGTGAGCCCAGCCGGTACCTGCACCTCGTCCAGATCCAACAAACGATCGAGGGCCTTCTCGGCGGCTTCCTCGGCAAGGCGAGCCTTCACCGCCGAGGCTGCGCGTTGCGCCATGCCTTGCGGTGCGCGCACGAGGTCGGTCTCCAGCAACTGATCGAGACCGCGTTCTTGTGCCACCAAAGCGACGATGCGGGCGCGTGTGGCCGCATCCAAGCGCGGCGCGGTCCATGCTTCGAGCATCGCATTGAGCTGCTCTTCGCTGTCGACCAAGGCGCGACACGCAGGACAGGCCAGTCCATGTGCATCCCACGCCAAAGCCGTGAGCGTTTGGTGGTCGAGCACCGCCTGCAACAAGCGGCGACGGAAGTCGGTGCAGGTAGTCATGAACCGCGAACCTCCTTCGCCATGTACGGAGCCAAGGCGGCGCGCAGATTCTCGCGCGCACGGTGTACTAAACTTTTGACAGCCTTCTCGCTGGTGCCCAGCACCTCGCCGATTTGGTCGTACGGCAAGTCGTGGTACTTGGCCAACACCAAAGCCATGCGCTGTTGCTCGGGCAAGGCGGCAATCGCTGCGCGCACCGCGCGCACTGTGTCGGCGCGCTCCAAATCAAGGAACGGCTCTTGGGCCGCGGCATCCGCCATGTGCGTGAGCGGATCCGTCTGGTTCTCACCCTGCGCCAATCGTTCGGTGCGGCGCTCGGAAGCCTTGGCGCCCGTGTTGACCGCCAAGTTGAAGGCGATGCGGAACAAGTAGGTCGAGAAGCGCGCCGTGGGTTCGTAGCGATCCTTGCTCTTTACCAAGCGCAGGAAGACCTCTTGCACCAAGTCCTCGCGTTGAGGACGCGGCCCCAAGAAGCGCGTCAGCAAGGCCCACAACCTGTCGCTGTACAACTCGACGATGCGGTCGAACGCAGCCTCGTCGCCGGCTTTCCAAGCCAGCATCAAGCGCGCGCCCTCATCCTCCACCGGATCCGAATTGGACGGGAATGAATTCATCTAGGCCTCAAACCGCCCTGCACAGAGCGGGTTCCGCACAGATTCTTGCCCATGGCACCCTCAGGGTAACCAGCGCCAGGCTGACGGGGGCCACACCACGGCCACAGGCCGGCCCAGCAGGTCAGCCACGGGAACCGGGCCCCATTCGCGGCTGTCGCGTGATTGGAACGACGCGTCTCCCAACAGGAAGCACTGGTCCGGACCGAGGTCCAATGGGCGCTCGACGGCGTACGCACCGACCGGTTGCCAATAGAGGTCGCGCCACAGCGCTAGGCGCAGCAAGTCACCACCGCCCGCGCCAAAGCGCACGATCGCGCGCGGCGGATACGAACGGCCTTCTTGCAGCGTGTCGCCCTTGTGCAAGCGTTGCTTGGGTAAGGGGGCCGACATGAAGGCTGCGCCGTTGTAGAGCACATACGCCCAACCATCACGAGCCAGCACCGTCCATGTTTGCTCGAGTCCGTGCTCGGGCTGCGGGAGTTCCGTGATGTTGGCGTAGGCCAAGCCCATGCGTGCGACCTCGGGCGCATCGCTGGGTCCATTCAACAACGCCAACGCAACACTGTCGGCCATGCGCTCGATGCGCAGCTCGATGGCTTCGCCGCGTTGGTGCAGAGTCACGATCAGTTGCGCGGGGTGTCCAGTCCACTTGACAGTGACATCCAACTTGATGTCCGCCACAGCATGCGGTCCGTCTACACGCTCACCCTGTGCCGTCCACCAGCCATCATCGACACTCAACAGACGCAGCGGCGTGCTGCGCATGTCGCCGCGCACGCCATGCGGTAGATCCGTCCAGGTCGCGTCGGCGCTCCACGAGTCACGCACCGCGTGACGCTCGCTATCGCTGTGCAGGATCCATGGGAACGCGTCGAGCGCCACCTCCGGCGGAGCGCCGTTGACCCACACATCGCCTTGAACAAGGCGCACAGACTCGCCAGGTAAACCTGACAAGCGCTTGACCACCGGCATATCGCCGCGCGGTGGACGAGCCACAACCAACTGGCCACGCGTAGGCGTCTCCACGCCCAAACTCACGAAGGTCCACTCACCTTGAGCCAAAGTTGGCTCCATCGACGACGACTCGACGCGGCGCACATCGCCCACAAAGGCGCGCACGCACAACAACAAAACCGCGACCAAAGCCGCGACCCACAGTGCGCGTACGAGGTTGCGTCGAATCATTCCGGTGAAAGCATCCTGCTCACAAGGCTGTTTGCGGTGTGAGCAGCACCGCGTGCAACGCGTTGGCGGCACGCTCGAGGTGCACCTCGGGAACGATGTACACCTGACTTGCGGGGCGCGCGCCGACGAAGGCTTCCACCACCGGCACTCGCTCGTCATGCAAGCACTGCCACGCGCGTGCGGCGAGATCGGCATCTTCGCCTGTTTCGCGGCCAATCAACGCCACCAGCGACAAATCGCGCGTGATCTTGGCGCGGCGCCCCAACGCGGCCACGAGTGCTTCGAGCCCGTGACATGGGCTCACATACACCGACACGCGATCACCCGAGGCCGAAACCAAACCGGGCTCGACCTTGTGGGTGTGCATCAGCGTGTAGAGGTCCGCCATGCACGCAGCGCGGGGCTCGAGAGCTCCAATCGCAACATCCAGGCGGTACACGCGCTTGCGCGCCGCAAGGCCCACCAAACCGTGCACGCGCGAGGTCATCTCCAACACCGTGCCCGCATCGTGCGGTGCGCGCACATCCAGAATCCGCACGACCACATTGGCGCGTTGCACCGGCGCCAGCGCGGCACCGTACAGCACTTCGGCGCCGTGGAAGGCGTACTCGGCCGCTTCGGCCAAACCCAAGCGTTCGACAGTGCGAGCGTCGCTGACCAGTGCTGGGTCAGCGGTCATCATGCCGCTGACGGCCTTCCACAATTGCAGCTCGCCGGCACCTACCGCTTCGGCCAACAGGGCCGCCGTCAGGTCCGAGCCATTCCGACCCATCGTAGTCAGGTTGCCGCGTGCATCGCGTGCGACAAAGCCCGTCACCACGGGGATGCCGCCGACTTGTTCCAACGCGGCGCGGATGCGCTCGCCTAGCCCATTGACCGGGCGCGCGTCACCAAAGTTCGAGTCCGTCACCAGCCCGATGTCATACGCATCCACCGGAGCTGCGCGCAGACCCATCTGCTTGAGGGTTTGCGCCACAACGCGCGCGCTCATGCGCTCGCCCATCGCCAGGATGTGATCCAACTCGCCCGGCAAGATCTGGCCGCGCTTGCGCACTTCGTCAAGCAACGCATACAGCTCGATGAAGTACCGATTGAGGAGCTCGGGGTCGAGACCGAGCTGGTGCAGGATCGTGCGGTGACGGATGCGGATGCGGTCGCCCTCGATGTGACCTTCGGCTGCGGAACGCGCCACCGTCTCCAGCAGGTCCGTCACGCCTTGATGGGCGCTGACCACCACCAACGGGCGTGCGCCGCCGTGGGTTTGGATCAGTTGACAGGCGCGTAGGACTGCGGGGCCATCGCACAGGGCGGCCCCACCAAATTTCATCACTCGAGCGAACGGCATGGTGTGCCCCTAGGTATACGGAATCGCCAGCCTGCGGACGAGGGCGTGGGCGTGCTACGATCAGCCCACTTCCATGAGCACCGAACGCGACGCCCTGATCCACGACTGGAACCAGCCCGATTGGAAGGCCGCTGGGACGATCCAGTTTGACGACGAAACTCTGCGCGACGGCCTGCAGTCGCCCTCGGTCCTCGACCCGGACCTGGACGACAAGGTCGCCCTCATCCACCTAATGGACAAGCTGGGCATCCAGACCGCCAATGTCGGTCTGCCCGGTGCCGGCCCGCGGGCGCGTGAGCACATTGAGCGCCTCTCGAAAGAGATGTTGAAGCTCAAGATTCGGCCGAACGTGGCCTGTCGCACCGTGGTCAGCGACATCGAGCCCGTGGTCGACATGGTCCAACGCACGGGCGTGCCGATCGAGGTGTGCGCCTTCATTGGCTCATCGCCGATCCGCCAGTACGCCGAGGACTGGGACTTCCAGAAGATGCTCGGCCTCGTGAAGGACGCCGTGTCCTTTGCGAC
>JBILXQ010000389.1:0-3214 GCA_044378375.1 Planctomycetota bacterium | reverse complement strand
GAGGAAGTACCCCTCAGCCCAGCGGAACGCGCGGTACTGTTCACGCCAGCGCACGGCACGCGCGCGCTGGTCTGCTGTCAAACCGGCCAGCGGCTGCAGATTCGTGTGGTCCACATCCAGCCATGAGCGCAGCGTCTCGCGCGGAATGTCCGACACGACCGGCACGCGCTCGGTGGGATCTTCAAACCCATCAATCTGCGGCACGAGCACACCGACGGCGATCGCGATGGTCGAGAGCACCACCAAGGCCACACCGGTCTTCATGGACCGGAAGTAGGCCTTAACTGCGGAGCGCTGAATCCACAAGAAGCCCGCGACGGAGCCGAGGAACCCGAGCAGTACCAGCTCGCGAGCTCCAAAGCCCTGATCACCGAAGGTCTCCAGCAAGGAGCCCGCGATCTGGGCCATCACCATGGCCACGAGTGCCACGCCAGCGGCAGCAAAGAAGCCCCACTTGCGCATCTTGTTCGACTGTTCCGGTTGCGGTTGCGGTTGGGACATCAGGTTTGTTCGGGGTCAGAACCGTCGTTCGAGAGTGAACTGGGCAATCGCGTCGAGCGAGTCGCGGGCCGCAGACGCGGGCAGCGCCCGCAAGCGACCACGCGCCGACTCGACCAGCTCATGGGCGCGCGCCATGGCATAGTCCACACCTGCAACCAAGTTGCAGGCTTTACGCAATCGTTCAATGCGCCGGCCTTCACCCGGTTGGGTGTACACCTCACGCATCGCCGCGCGCACACGCTCGTCACCCATGCGCCACGCGTGCAGCACAGGCAACGTGATCTTGCCGTCTTCCACATCGTTGCCGACGGTCTTGCCGACGATGGCCTCTTCGCCGGCCACATCGAGACAGTCATCTACGATTTGGAAGGCCAGGCCGACCTCGGCTCCGTAACGAGCCATGGCCGCGCCAAAGGCCACATCGCGCTCTGGATAGCGTGCACCTAGCTCGCAGGCCGCCGAGTACAAGCTGCCTGTCTTCGCGCTGCAGATGGCCTCATAGGTGGCTTGCGTCAGCTCAAAGTCAAAGCGCTTGGTCGCCTGCTCGATCTCACCGACGCACAGAGTGCGGGTCGTGTCTGCCAGTACTTTTGACACGAGGCGCGAGCGTAAGTCCGTCGAGAGCGAGAACGCGCGCGCATACAAGAAGTCACCGAGCAACACAGCAATCTGATTGTCCCAGCGCTCATTCACGCACGCCACGCGACGGCGCATGGTCGACCCATCCAGCACATCGTCGTGCACCAAGGTCGCCAAGTGAATCATCTCGACGATGGCGGCCACCGTAGGATGCTCGTCAGTGGTCGTGCCCAGCGCCTCGCCCGTCAACAGCACCATCGCGGCGCGCAGTTGCTTGCCGCGGAAGCGCGACACATGGTCCGTCATGTCGCGCACCGAACCAGAGTCCGAGCGGACTTGCTCGGACAGCACGGTGCGCATGCGCTCCATGGACGGTGCCACGGGCGCCAACAGGGCGTCGATGCGCGATTCGAGGGTACTCACTGGGGGGATCCGAAGCTCTCTTTGTAGTCGCTCTGGCCTTCAGTCTCCAGAACGGCCCGCTGCCAGTCGAGCGGAGTGTTGAGGTTGTCGAATGCGCGCGCCAGCGATCGTGCAGTAAAAGTGACCTCAACCAATGTCAAAGTTCCGTGATCGGAAAGTCTGGCCATGGGGGCCACCATGCGTCTTTCCCCGCGCTGCAGCGCAGCCTGGACCGCTGGCAAGCAGCGCGCGGCCCAAACGGAGACCAAGGGCTCCAGACCCAGCGCAGAGCGCGCACAGGCGACATCGGCATCTGCAGCTGCACGGGCGGCGACCAGTTCCTCCAGCACGCCAGGAGTCAGCCAGGGCAAGTCCACCGGCGCTACCACCAAGCACTCATGCGTTGCCAAGCTGGCCAAGGCCGCTTCCACACCCGCCAAGGGCCCGCCTTCGGGCTGGCGATCGAGCAGCAGCGACCGACCCAGCTCTGCGTAGCGGGGCTGCGCACCACAGCACAGGCGCACCTCGGCGCACACCGAATCCAATGCAACGAGCGCACGCTCTAACAGCGTACGCTCGCCTAGCGCCAGCAGAGCCTTGTCTCGGCCCATGCGGCGGCTCATGCCTCCACACAGGAGGGCTCCGACCGGACGAGAGCCGGCCATCGAGGCGCTAACTCAACCCTTCGAGGAGGACTGATCGGCGGCTTGCGCGGGCTTGGCGGCTTCGGCTTGCGCTTCGGCCTTGCCGTCGTTCATGCCCTTCTTGAACTCGTGAACGCTGGAGCCCATCGAACGGGCCAACTCGGGGAGTTTGCGGGCGCCGAAGAAGAGCAGGACCACCACGAGGATGATCAGCCATTCGCCAATGCCCATGTTGCCGAGGAATGCGAGAGTCGTCATGTGCGGTGCGGTGCGGGTTGTGGGCGACGCGGTATGCGCCGTCCGTTGCAGCCTTGAGGAGTGTAGAGCATCGGCAGGGTGCGCGTCCTCAGCCCACGCAAAAATCAGAACAAGGTGCTGCAGAGAGGTGGAAAAGAGTTCGCTGTGCGCGTGTTTAGGGGTCCCGCTGAAGGCGCCGTAGCACCCGCGGTTCCAAAGCTGGCACAGCCCCCTGAGGCGAGGCCACGGTGCCTTCGCGCTTGGCCCCCACCCGCGCGCCGGCGCCGACCTGCAGACCCGCCCGGTACAGGGCGCGCCGGACCGCGCTGCCGGCGGCGTAGGTGGAGAGGCGTGCCTGCGGTTGCATGCGCAGCGCCAGCTCACGGCAGAAAGGCTCGCTCCACAGCTCGCTTTCCACCCGTGGCGAGAACGGGTCAAAGAAGACGGCGTCGTAGGTGGGCACGCCCGGCAAGGCCAGGATCGTCGTGCGCGCATCCCCCAGCCACAAGCGCAAGTGCAGGCCTGCCACGCTGGTCTCCGTCATACCCGTGGAGCCTGCCGATTTGTCCAGACAATTTGACAGCGCGTGACGCACGATCGCGATGCTGGCGGCTCCCTCTCCTTGCTCCGGTGGTAGCGCACAGGCAGCGCGAGGGACGGCGGGGTCCAGCTCCAAGCTGTCGGCGACGAGCTCAAGGCCGATTCCGCGCAGCTCGTGGTGCGCCGCAGCCAGGTTCAAACCCAACCCGGTGCCAATATCCAGCACACGGAACTGGCGCAGGCCTTCGGAAGACAAACGCAGCGCCGTCAAGCGTACTTGACATTCGCGTGCATAACGCCACAGCGCTTGC
>JBILXQ010000293.1:0-4182 GCA_044378375.1 Planctomycetota bacterium | reverse complement strand
TCGATGCCAGCACCGCGCTTGGACAAGTGGAGTTGGCCACATGGTGCGAGCGCATCCTCGACTTCGCGCGCGCCGTGGAGCATTGGACCAAGGCGCAAGAGCTCGATCCCTCGCACCGCACCGATGAAGTGAAGGCTGGACTCGCGCGTGCGACAGAGAAGGCTGCGCGCGCCGACCAAATCGAGTGGTTGGCTAACGTGGATGCGCTCGTGGTGAAGAAGCGCTTTGACGATGCCATCGCAGCCGCGGATGCCTTCACCACGCGCTTTGCCGATAGCCCGCTGCGCCCCGATGCGAAGCGTGCTCTCGATCGTGCCGTCAAAGCGCGCGATCGCTGGGTGACAGAGCGTGTGTGGAGCTTGTGGAACGCGCAACTGGGCAAAGTGGCGCGCGAGTTGTCCGTGCGCGCCACGCTGGCCGAAGTGTTGGCCGGCTTGGAAGGCAAGCTGCAAGAAGATGTGCTCGCGGGTGTGGTCAAGGAGCTCGCCAAGTCCACCAAAGAAGCCACAGCCGAAGTGGTGCGGCGCGCCTTTGCTGCGCGCAGGAAAGAGCGTTGGTTGCGCGCTTCGTACGGTCAAGGAACCTGGCTTTTGGGCAAGCAGGCCGCACTCAAGGGAGCGGATGGCGAGACCAAGCCGCAAGACGCGCCGGTGAATGAGCGCGACAAGGAGCGCATGGAGTTGGAGCAGCGTTTGTCGCGCTTCTTGGAGAACCAGCAACTGGCGCGCAGTGCCCAAGGCGGCGCGGACGACGAAGACGAACGTGAGGCCTTCTGGAAGGAGCTGCCGTCCACCGCGCGTCAGAACTGGATCGTGGCCTACTACGCCGAGAACAGCGGCGTGTTCGAAGTGCGGCCGCAACCGTTGCTCTCGCCGTGTCGTGAATGCGGCGGCACGGGCACACGCCAGATGTCGATCGTGGGTGCGAACTCCGTCAACAACCAAGCCCAGGCAGGCGGCGGTCGCGCGGCCCAGCAAGCAGCTCCTACCGACACCTTCGCCGAGTGCGTGGGCTGTCACGGCATCGGCATCGTGCGTCGCGTGTCGTACCGCTGATGAAGGTTCTATCCGTTGTGCTGTTGGGGCTGGGGGCGTGTGCTGCGCCCAATCCGCGTCGCACGGTCAGCGCACCTGAGCCGGTGGCAGACCCTGTGCCGGCGGCAGCTGTTGCTACGCCACCTGGAAAGACTGAGTCCGAAAAGCCTGCAACTGAAAAGCCTGCACCCGCTGCGGCCACAGTGGAACCTATCGTCGCCGTGGTCGCTGGCCGCCCGGTGTACGTGTCGGAACTTTTGACACAGTGGGTCTACGCCCGCAATCACGAGGTGCTCAAGCAACTCGACAACCTTGCCTTGGGGCGCATCGTAGAAGCCGAAGCGCAACGCTTGCAGGTGCGTGTGGAGCCGGCCTTCACGACGGCCGCGTATGAACGCACGGTCGCCGAGATGGAAGGCGAGATCAAGAAGAAGAACCCCAAGCTGGGTTTCGACTCGTATGTCGATCGCGTCATGGGGCTGGATCCCATTCGCTATCGCCAGCAACTGCGCGATGTGGCGCTGCGCCAGCAACTAGGTGAGCGCGTGGCTCGTGCGTGGTTGTTGGGTGCCGAGCGCAGCGAAGTGCGCTTGATCGTGGCCAAGGACGACACGCAAGCCGCCGTGGTGAAGGCCGGTCTCGCGGCGGGCAAGGACTTCGCCGACTTGGCGCGCCTGCATTCGGCCGATGCTTCGTCCGCGGATGGGGGACGCATCCCGCCTGTCGTGCGCAGCGACTCGCCCATTGGGCGGCTCGCGTTCTCGGGCGAAGTCGGCAAGGTGGTCGGCCCGCTGACCGAAGCCGGCCGGCAGTTGTGGATGTTGGTCGAGTCGCGTCCAGTTCCCTTGACAGGAGCTTGGCCCGAGCTCGCCGCCGCCGTGGAAGCGGACCTGGCGCAACGGCCAGTGGACGAGCTGGAGATGGCCCAATGGCGCTCCGCCATGCAGCTGCGCTATGAGGTCGACTTCCAGCCGTTCTTGCGCCTCGTGGGACAAGAGGGGCGCTGACCTGTTACAACTAGGTCGCTAGCTAGGAACCCACGGCATGAATCACGACGAGGAACGCGAACCGCAGGCGGCGGCGAACGAGCAGGCTCTAGAGGCGGAATTGGCGCTAGAGCTGGGCCCGCCGGAAGTACCGCCGGTGGAGGTGGCTACGGATGTGGTGGCTGCGGAAGCGGCTCCCGCCGTGGGCTTGCCGACGGACGCCGGGAGCGCCGAAGCCGGGCCCAATGACCTGGGCGCCGGCGAACTGCTGGACGACGAATCCCTCCTGCGCGCCCTGACGGCCTTGGTGTATGCCTCGCCGGACCCGCTGACCGAGCGCCGGCTCCAACAGTTGCTGGAGCGCCCGGCCTTGCCGCGCGTGCGCACCGCCCTTCAAGCCCTGGGCGAACGCCTGACCGCCACCGGGCTGCCGCTCGAGCTGCGCCAAATCGCCGGCGGCTGGCAAATCCTGACCGTGGCAGACCTTGGTTCGGTCGTCCAGCGCCTCGAAAAGGCCCGCAAGATCGAAAAAATGAGCGGTGCAGCCCTCGAAACGCTGGCCGTCGTCGCCTACCGCCAACCGGTGACCAAGGCCGAAATCGAGGCCATCCGCGGGGTGCAGGCCGGTCCTATCCTGCGCATGCTGGTCGATCGCAGCCTAGTTCGGGTCGCCGGGCGGGCCGATGTGCCTGGGCACCCGCTCCAGTACGGCACCACCCGCCAGTTCCTCGATCGTTTTGGGCTCAGCTCGCTGGACGAGCTGCCCCGCGACGCCGAACTGTCCAAGGACGCGTCCTAAAGGCCACAAGTGAGGCCACAAGTCTCACTTAGGACTCAACTTGCCGCCGCGGCGTGCCGACCCTTACACTCTTCGCACTAGAAGCCACACGATGTCGACCGACAAGCCGCACGATCCCAAGGCCCCGACCTCCGATTCCCCGCTCGCCACCCAAGGCGACCTGCAGAAGGACGACGACCTCATTGTCGCTCCGACTGGGAAGAGCCGGACGCGGTTTCTGATGACCTTCCTGTTGGTCATCATCCTGCTGACCACCTTTACAGTCACGGGCCCGTTGCTGACGGCCCTGACCGGCGGCGATATGCCGGGCGAGGCCTACCTGACCTGGGAGGTCGAAGGCCAGCCGCGCAGCATGGATGCGCAGGATTTCATGACCGAGAAGCGCAAGCTGGCGCCCATCGGTGGGTTCCTGTTCGGCGCCAATGACGGCCGCGCGGTGAGCGACGAGGAAACGGCGCGCTTCATTGTCATCGACGATGTGGCCGATGCCGCCGGCGTGCGCGTGGCCGACACGGACCTGCTCGGTTTCATCGAGCGCAGCTTCCCCGCGGGCGTGGGCGGTGCCACAGCGGATCAGTACAAGCAGTTCCTGCGTAGCTATCGCCTCTCGGCCAAAGACTTCGAGGCCATGCTGCGCCGTGCCTTGCGCTATGTGCGCTACCAACAGTTGTTGTCGGCCGCGCTGAATGTGCCGGACATCGCTGCGGTGGAGAAGAGCTGGCGCGGACAGCACCAGGAGTTCCGCCTCGAAGGTCTGGCCATTTCGGTGGTCGACTCGATGGTGGAGGCGCGTGCCCAAGCTCCGCAAGGAGCCGACCTGCAAGCGTGGTTTGACGCGCTGTCGCAGCCCGAGAAGGACGCCTACAAGACGCAAGATGCGGCTAGCGCAGAGCTGGCTGTCGCGGCGCACGGCGAGGGCGCGTTCGCGGGCGAGGCCTTGTGGGCCAAGTACCCGCTGCCTACCGACCAAACCGAAGAGCAACTCGCTCGCAAGTACCACCAGGACTACGGGTTCACGCGCTTCCGCCGTGCTTCGTTCCCCGAAGGCATGGTGCCGAGCATCGAGAACCTGATTCTGCCCTTCGACGAAGTGAAGGCCGATGCCACGCGCGAAGCCAAGGCGTACTACTCGCTGGCCGCGTGGTTGAAGGACATGAAGGAGCGCGAAGCCAAGGGCGAAGCCGTGGATTTCGGCGCCGAGGCCACTGCGTTGGGTCTGGCCTTCCGCAGCCAAACGGATGTGCTGACGCTCGACTCGTGGAACAACTTGGGTCTGCCGGCTGCCTCGCGCTACGCCTTTGAATCCATTCTGTACTCGACCAAGACGGGTCTGCTTGACTCGGTGACGGTCGATCAAAAGGGC
>JBILXQ010000024.1:0-15364 GCA_044378375.1 Planctomycetota bacterium | reverse complement strand
GCGACCATCGCTGAGTATCCTGTGCCCACCTTGAACCTCGATCTTCTGGATGACCGCCTCCTCGTCTGGGGCTACCTCGCCACCTTGGCGTTGCTCTCTATCTATGGATTGCATCGCGTGTGGATGTTGATGCGCTTCCGCTTTGGCAGCCAGCGTGCCGAGCACACGCCGAGCACACCGTTTACGGATGTGCCGATCGTCACGGTGCAGTTACCGGTCTACAACGAGCGCACCGTTGCGGCGCGTTTGATTCGCGCCTGCGGCCACCTTGCTTGGCCGCGTGAGCGTTTGGAGATCCAAGTCCTTGATGACTCCAACGACGAGACGCGTGACATCGTCGACGAGGAAGTGCGCCAGTTGGTCGCGCATGGACTCGATGCCAAGGTTGTGCGTCGTGCCGATCGCGTTGGTTACAAGGCCGGCGCTCTCGCGCATGGCCAGCGCAGCGCGCGCGGCGAGTACATCGCCATCTTTGATGCCGACTTCGTGCCGCAGGCGGACTTCTTGCACAGCTTGATGCCGCACTTCGCCGATGCGCGCATTGGCATGGTGCAAGCGCGTTGGGGTCACGACAACCGCGATGACAACCTGTTGACGCGCGCCGAAAGTGCGCTGCTCGATGGTCACTTTGTGATTGAGCACACGGTGCGTCACGACACCGGTGTGTTCTTCAACTTCAACGGCACAGCAGGCATTTGGCGGCGCCAAACCATCGAAGATGCCGGCGGTTGGCAACACGACACGCTGACGGAAGATCTGGACTTGTCCTACCGCGCGCAGCTCGTCGGTTGGCGCTTCGTGTACAAGCCGATGGTCGTAGCACCCGCCGAAGTGCCGCCCGATATCGCCGCCTTTAAGAGTCAGCAACACCGTTGGGCCAAGGGCAGCGTCCAAGTCTTTAGGAAGCTTGGTTGGCGCATCGTGACTTCACGCGAGCCGATCAAGACCAAGCTCGAAGCGTTGGCGCACCTCACAGGCAATGTGGGCTATCCCGCTGTGCTGTTCCTTGCGCTGTTGTTGCCTGCCAGCGTGGGCTTGAAGAGCAGCGTGGCCCCGTGGATCTCGCTGGCCTTATTCGTATCGTGCTCGTTGTCCGTGTTGGCGTTCTACGAGCGCAGTCAAAGCGTGCTGGGTCGGCCCTTGGCGCGACGGATGGTCGATGCCTTCGCCGCAGTCTTGTTAGGCATCGGCATGTGCGTCTCGCAAACGCGCGCCGTGTTCGAAGGTCTCTTTGGAGACACGGGCGCGTTTGTGCGCACACCGAAGAAGGGTGATGCACCGCGGGCCAAGCGCTACCAAGCAGCGCTGAAGGGCATGCCCGGCGTGGAACTGCTCGTCGCCGCGTGGTTCGCCTGGGGCATGTGGCAGGCGGTCGAGCTGGAACTCTGGGGCTCGCTACCGTTCCTCGCGCTGTTCTTCGCGAGCTTTACTTGGGTAGGGGCGCTCACCTTGACGGATCGCGTGCGCGCCCTGTGGCCTGCACGCGAGGTGCGCACCAAGCGTGCGCCCTCGCCTGCAGCCTGAATCTCCGCCGCGCTCAGCGTCCGCCGGTGCGTGCAGTCAGCACATCCACCAAGTCCATCTTGGTGACGATGCCCAACAAGCGTTCGGAGTCATCGACCACGATGCCGACCATGCCGGCACCGAAGACTTCGAGCAACTTGCCCGCGTCTTCGCCAGCGGTCAGGGTCTTCACATTGCGGAACATGACTTCCGCCACGGCGCTCGACAACGACGCGCGTCCATCGACGAGCTTGGCCAAAAGGTCGCTCTCAGTGACGATGCCGACGAGCGTTTCGCCTTCGAGCACCGGCAACTGGCTGACACCATGCTCCTTCATGGCCATGACGCTGTCGGCCACGGTATCCGAGCTGGCCGCCGTCACGAGCTTGCGCGGCGGCAAGTTGCGCAGCAGCTCACCCAGCGAGTTCGTTTCCCATTGGCTGTCGACGAACCCGTTCTCCTTCATCCAACGATCGTCGATGAACTTGGTCATGTAGTTGCGAACCGAGTCCGCCAACACGACGACGATGCGCTTGCCGGGTCCATTGCGCTTGGCCCATTCCTTCGCGGCCCACATCGCGGCACCACACGAACCACCGCACAACAAACCTTCTTGGCGAATCAAGCGCCGCGCCATGAGGAACGAAGGCCGGTCCTCGGTCTTGATCCATTCATCGACAATGGAGCGATCCAGCACATCCGGAATGAAGTCGTAGCCGATGCCTTCGACCTTGTAGCTGTGGATCGGGCCGGGACCAGCAAGGATCGAGCCCTTGGGATCGACGCCTACGATCTTCACGCCGGGGACCTTCTCCTTGAGCTTGCGCCCAACACCCGTGATCGTGCCGCCGGTGCCCGCCGTCATCACGCACGCATCCAGCTTGGAATCCGTTTGCTTGAGGATCTCTTCCGCCGTGCCGTCATAATGCGCGGCCGGATTGTCCGGGTTGGCGTACTGATCGAGGATGTGCGCGTTCGGCAGGATCTCCTTCAGTTGCTTGGCCACACCGATGTGGCTGCGCGGCGAATCCCACGCAGCTTCGGTCGGCGTGCGGATGATCTCCGCGCCCAATGCCTCGAGCACAACTTGCTTCTCGCGGCTCATCTTCTCGGGCATCGTGATGATCATGCGGTAGCCGTGCACAGCGGCTGCCATGGCCAAGCCGATGCCGGTGTTGCCGCTGGTGGGCTCGATCAGCGTGTCGCCAGGCTTGATGCGCCCGCTCTTTTGGGCCTCCAGCAACATGCGCTTGCCAATGCGGTCCTTGATGGAGCCGCCGGCAGAGAGGAACTCGCACTTGACGAGGAACTCGCAGCCAGTCTCTTTGCCGATGGTGCGGAGGCGCACCATCGGGGTGTTACCGACGGCGTCGAGGATGGAATCGTAGATGTGGCCCATTACGGTCTGTCTTTTGGCCGCCGGGCACATACGGCACCCCGTCGCGGAAGGTGCATCGTTCGCTCTGGGCCCGTCAGGTGCAAGGGGCGAGTAGGATCGTCCCGTCGGTGTCGATGCTTGCCGTCAGCCGTGTGAGGCAGCGGCGATCCAGCACTCCCGCGAGATCCACCCGCTTACCGGTGCGGATGTCGTAGCGCCACATGTGCCACGGGCAGACGATGGACACCTCGCCGTTGGCGCCTTGCGTCAGCGTGCCTTCGAACAGCGGGCCGTCCATATGCGGACAAAACGCCTGCGCGCACAGCACCTCCCCGTCGACCAAGTACAGCGCAAAGGACCCCCACGGCGTGCTCACATGTCTGCCGCGCGCCGGATCCAGCTCGGTCAGGCGCAACCCGGTGCGATGCGGGCGTTGGGGCGCAGCGTTGGTCATGCCTGCACGCTAGCATCCTGTGGCGTGGCACAAGAAACACTGGTCGTGAAGCTCCCTCCGTCGGCAGCGACGGATCTCCGCCGTCGTCTGCAAGCGGGGCAGTTCGAATGGCGCAGCGTGCCGTATGCGGCCTTTTCTGCGCGTGGCGAGGACACGACAGTCACCTTCTACACCTCAGGCAAGTTGTTGCTGCAAGGACCGGACCCGGCGGGCTTTGCCTTGCGCTGGTTTGACCTGCGTGTGGCCGCACCGCAAGCGGCTGTGGCTCCGACCGCGACTAGCTCGAGTGCCGCTGCAGCAGGACAAGTCACGGCCCTGCCGACGATCGGCAGCGATGAATGCGGCAAAGGCGACTACTTCGGGCCTTTGGTGGTGGCCGCCGTGCGCTTGGAGCCGGCCCAGACGCGCGAGTTGATCGGCTCGAATGTGCGCGACTCGAAGACGCTGAGCGACGAGCAGTGTTTGAAGCTCGGTGGTGCGCTGCGTCTGCGCTACGCCGTGGCGGTGCGCCGTCTCGACCCACCTGTCTACAACGAGGTGCATTCACGGCCTGGCGCGCTCAACGGCATGCTCGCCGACCTGCATGCGCAAGCGATTCGCGAGCTGGTCCGTCCGGGCGATCGCGTGGTCGTGGACCAATTCGCCGACGAGCGTTTGGTGGCCTCGCGCCTCAAAGGGTTGGACATCGCCCTCGAGCAGCGCCACCGTGCCGAAAGCGAACCTGCCGTGGCCGCGGCCAGCATCGTGGCCCGTGAAGAATTTTTGACAGCCCTCAAGAACCTGTCGGAGCAGTTTGGCGTCCAATTGCGCAAAGGTGCTGGCGCGCCTACCGACGCTTCGGCGCGCGAGTTTGTGCGCATGCACGGCTGGGACCCGCTGGGCCAAGTCGCCAAGCTGCACTTCAAGAACACCCAGAAGATCCGCGTGTGAGCCCGCAAACACCGCCTGTTATGGACGGTCTCGAATACCGCCTGCTGTCGGGTGCGGGCAACCTGTTTGTCGTGCTCGATGGTCGCGCGGTGCGCCTCGGTGCGCACTTGGCCGAGTGGGCGCGCGCTGTGTGCAGCCTTGACTACGGTTGGGCGGTACAAGGGCAACGCGTACGTCCGGATGGCCTGATGGTCGTGGTGCCTAAGCGCGAGGACCAGGCCTGCACCATGCGCATCTGGAATGCTGATGGCAGCGAACCGGAGACCTGCGGCAATGGACTGCGGTGCGCTGCCAAGTACGCCTATGAAGCAGGCATCGTGCAGCGCACGGATTGCGTGCTGTATGACGGTGCCGGTCAGCACGCGTGTGCGTTGGAGCTGGATGCGACCGGTACTGTAGTTGTGGCGGCGCGCATCAGCATGGGCCGTCCACGCCTCGAAAGTCTTGTGCGTGTGCTGCACAGCCAAAACGACTTGGTGCAAGGTGCGGCTGTCAATGTGGGCAACCCGCACTTTGTGCTGCAGGTGCCCAGCGTGACAACTGCTCCGGTCACCACGTTGGGTCCGCGGCTCGAGCGTCATGCGGCCTTCCCCCATGGTGCGAACATCGAGTTCCTTGCCTTGCGTGATGCCCACCACGCGGAGTTGCGCGTCTGGGAACGCGGTTGCGGTGAGACCCAAGCTTGTGGCAGCGGCACGGTGGCCGCTGCGGTGGCCGCCGAAGCTCTGGGTCGGGCCCGCATGCCGCTGCGCGTGTCGTTGCCGGGTGGCGTGTTGACCGTGTCACGCCGTTTTGACGGCATCATCGACCTGCATGGGCCGGTGTGCGAGTTGCAGAGCGGCCGCTTACCCCTCACGCGCAGTTGATCTAAGCTCTCACCGTGGGGTACTTGCCGCAACTCTTGGCCGTGCTCGTCGCGCACGGCGTGGTCGAGGCAGGATTGCGTTGGGACTCAAGCGCCCCACAGGCGTGGTTGGCGTTTGTCTTCCTACCTGTACCGTGGCTGCTCGGCTACGCCTGTCAAGTAACCTATACACGCGGCCACTTCCGGTTGGGCGGTGCGTTGCACACGGCCATGCGCCACAGCGCGCCGGTCTTGCACGGTTTGCTATTGGCGTTCGGCGCTTGGGATGTGTGGCTGGGTGAAGTAGCTGGTCGTCCTCTGTCGCTCTACGACTGGCCTAGTGCGTGGCATGCGCTGTTGGCTCTGCCGTGGTTGGTGTACGAGCTGGTGACGCTTGAGACGCGCACTCGTTTGTACATTGGCACGCGCGAACAACGCGCGTGGCGCGCGCATCAAGTGCGCAACCTGATCGCCACCTTGGCGCCGCTGGGTCTCTACTTTGCCTTGGCGTTGCTGGTGGGGTTTGTGCCCGAACTGCAGGTACGCATCGAAGAGATTGGCTTGTACGAAGCTGTGTTCCTCGTGGTGTATGTGGCCTTGCTGGCGTGGTGTTTGCCGCAGCTGGTTGCCATGGCCTGGGACACGCGCGCATTGACTCCCGGTGTGCGCACACAGCGCATCCAAGCATTGCTGCAACGCACTCACCTGACGGGCACACGCGTGCGCGAGTGGCGCACCGGTTGGCAGATGACCAACGCAGCGGTGGTCGGCCTCACCCAGCAATCACGTTTGGTGTTGCTGTCGGATGCGTTGCTGGCGCAGATGGATGACGATGAGCTCGAGGCAGTGGTGGCGCACGAGCTAGCCCATGTGCGCTTGCGGCATGTGCCGTTCTTCTTGGCCTATGCGTTGGGCTTTGTGTTGTTGTTGGACTTGTGGGCCCGTCACTACGAAGACCAACTGTGGTTCGCCGGCGGGATCATGGCTGGCGGCCTCGCGTTGTGGTTTGTCAGTTTTACTTGGCTATCGCGCCGTGTAGAGCTGCAAGCGGATTTGCACGCCATGGACCTTGTGGGCCAACGCGAGTCGATGATCCGTGCGCTAGAAAAGGTTGGTGGACGCTTGCGCGATGTGGCGGGCTGGCGGCACTTCAGCGTCAGGGATCGTGTGGCCTTCTTGGAGCGTTGTGGTCGCGAGCCGCAGGTGCGTCAACGGCTCGAGCGCGTCCTGCGTGGGCTGGCGATCGCTGCGAGCGCGCTGTTTGTGCTGGCGCTGGTATTGCAGGCCACGCGCCTAGTCCGTGTGGCACCTACGCAACATGCGTGGGCCGATCTGCGCTTGGGTGCGTGGTCCGCGGCCCAAGCGCGCAGCGTGCAAGACGAACCCGAGTTGAGCGCGTTGATTCGTCGCGCGTCCGAGTTAGCACCCGCTGAGGTGGACGCAGAGAGCTTGGCCTTGCGTGCGCGTGGAGCGGCTCAACGCGGAGACGAGCAGGCCACAGGCGAATGGCTAACTCTGGCGGCTTTGCGCGCACCCTACGAATGGACCCAACTCGCACGCGCCTACACCCATGGCGACCGCGATCAAGCGCGCACAGAGCTGTACGAGCGCACTCAGTACGACAACCCGTTCTTGCGCAAGTGAACCGACGGATCTCCCTCGCGCAGCAGAGCCCCAGCTTCGACGGTGGCAATCACCAAGACATGGTCACCGGCATCGGCTTCGGAGCGCACACGGCACTCCAACCACGCCAACGCTTCGCTTAAGTGCAGCGTGCCTGCGGGACCTGTCCCCGTCGCCAATCCATCAAAGGGCGTGCTCGACTTCATGAACGGCGCCATCAAACCGCGGCTGTGCGCATCAAGAATCGAGACGCCGAACACGCGTTGTGCGCGCAGCGCGCTCAGGTGCGGGCGGTCCTTACCCACCGCAAGGACCACGGTCGGCGGCTCAAAACCACACTGCACGACAAAGCTCGCCAAGAAGCCGCTCGCCACGCCTTCCAGCTGGCAGGAGACGATGTAGAGACCGGTGGGAACACGCCCAAGGGCGCGGGCTAAGGGCGAGGGTTCGGGGCGTGTCATAAGTACCTGATTTTCCTGCAGTTCTACGCGCCTCGCAGGGTGGATTCCAAGTGCGAAAACGCGGACAATGTATGGCCTTCCTTCACCATGAGCTCCAGCGAACCGAACACGCCGACCACCCCGCCCTCGAGCATCGAACCGCGCCTCATCGAGCGCGAGATGCGCGAGAGCTACCTGACCTACGCGCTGTCGGTCATCCACTCGCGTGCTTTGCCGGATGTGCGCGATGGATTGAAGCCCTCGCAGCGCCGCATTTTGGTCGCGATGAACGACCTGAACTTGTCGCCGCGCGCCAAGTACAGAAAGTGCGCCAAGATCGCCGGTGATACCTCGGGTAACTATCACCCGCACGGCGAAGCGGTCGTGTACCCGACCTTGGTGCGCATGGCGCAGGACTTCTCGCTGCGCTATCCGATGATCGATGGCCAAGGGAACTTCGGTTCCATCGACGGCGATGCGCCGGCCGCCATGCGTTACACCGAAGCGCGCATGAGCGGCATTGCTGTCGAGATGATGGCCGACCTGGAAAAGGAAACGGTCGATCTCGAGCCCAACTACGACGACACGCGCATGCAGCCGGTCGTCTTGCCGAGCCGCTTCCCGAACTTGTTGTGCAATGGTTCGGATGGCATCGCGGTCGGTATGGCGACCTCGTTGCCGCCGCACAACCTGCGTGAGATTTGCGCCGCGTTGCGCATGGTGCTTGACCAGCCGCAAACGACGATTGCCGAGCTGTGTGAAGTGGTCAAGGGCCCGGACTTTCCGACCGGTGGCATCGTCATGGGCCGCAACGGTATCCGTCAAGCGTATGCGACAGGCCGCGGCCTGATCCGCTTGCGCGGCAAGTGGGCCGTCGAGGACATCCGCACCAAGCAGCAGATCGTCGTCACCGAGATCCCGTTCCAGGTGCGCAAGACGGCGATCATCGAGAAGATCGTCGAAGTCGTGAAAGATGGCCGGATTACCGGCATTTCCGATGTGCGCGACGAGTCCGACCGCGATGGCATGCGCCTCGTCATCGAGCTGAAGAAGAACGAGGACCCGCAGGTCATCGTCAACCAGCTCTTCCAGTACACGCCGCTGCAAGAGACGGTCTCAATCATCAATCTGGCGGTCGATGATCGTCAGCCGCGCACGCTCAACCTGCGCCAATTGCTCGACGCGTACATCCGCCATCGGCGCGATGTCATTCGTCGCCGCACCAAGTTCTTGTTGCGCAAGGCCGAAGAGCGCAAGCACATCGTCGAAGGCTTGCGCATCGCGGTGGGCAACATCGATGAGGTCGTGCGCATCATCCGCTCGAGCTCGGATCGCGAAGACGCGCGCGCCAAGTTGCGCGAAGCCTTCGGTTTGTCGGAGCGCCAATCGCAAGCGATCGTTGACATGCGTCTAGGCAGCTTGACAGGCCTCGAGATCGACAAGCTCGAAGCCGAGTTCCAAGCGCTGGTGGCCGAGATCGCCGACTTGAACGACATCCTGGCGCGCGAAATTCGCGTCACGAACATCATCAAGACCGACCTCGACGACATCGAGCAACTCTACGGCGATGATCGGCGCACCGAGATCAGCCCCGAAGAGATCGACGGCAGCTTCGACATGGAGGAGCTGATCGCCGAAGAGATGATGGTCGTCACCGTCACGCGCGATGGTTGGATCAAGCGCACGCCGCTCGACCAGTACCGCGCGCAACGCCGCGGTGGCCAGGGCGTCAAGGGCTCCGAAGCCAAAGAGGGCGATGTCACGCGCTCGGTCTTTGCCGCGGCGACGAAGGACTACCTCATGTTCTTCACGAACCAAGGCAAGGTGCACTGGGCCAAGGTTTGGACCATGCCCGAGGCTGCGCGCGACGGCAAAGGCCGGCCCATCGCCAACCTCGTCCAATTGGAGACCGGCGAAAAGGTCCAGAGCGTGCTGCGCGTGCCGCACTTCGACAAAGACAGCTATGTCTTCTTCGCCACGCGCCTCGGCACCGTCAAGAAGACCTCGATGGCGCTCTTCGCGCGTCCCAAGCGCGGTGGCATCCGCGCCATCTCGATTGCCGAAGGCGACGAGCTGGTGGGTGTCGCTCAAGTGAAGAAGGGCGAAACCATTCTGCTCTCCAGCGCGGTCGGCAAGACGATTCGCTTCCACGAAACCTCGGTGCGTTCCATGGGCCGCACTGCCGGTGGCGTGCGTGGCTTGCGCCTCTTGGGCGACGATCGCTTGGTCGGTCTCGTGGTTGCCTCGAGCGACGATTGCGCCGTGTTGTCGGCCTGCGAAAAGGGCTACGGCAAGCGCACGCCCATCGCCGAGTACCCGATCAAGGGCCGCGGCGGCCAAGGCGTCATGGACATCAAGACCACCGATCGCAACGGCAAGGTGGTGGCGACCGCTTTGGTGCGCGATGGTGACGAACTCCTGTTCGTCACCACGGGCGGCAAGGCCGTGCGTATTGAAGCCGCGGGCATCAACGCCATCGGCCGCAACACGCAAGGTGTGCGCCTCGTCGATCTGCGTGATGGCGATTACCTCGCGGGCCTCGATGTGGTCAGCGAAGCCGACTTGGATCGCTATGTGGCCGAACGCGCCGCAGCCGGTCCGATGGAGGCTTTGCCCGACCTCAGTGATGAGGCTGGCGATGATGAGGGCGACGACCTAACGGATGACCAAGTCGACGACGGCGCAGATGACGGCGCGGACGACGCCGAAGGAGACGAGTGATGAGCTTGCGCGAGAAACTGGATGCGGACGTCAAGGACGCCATGCGCTCCAAGAATGAAGTGGTCCGCGACACCCTGCGTCTGGTGCTGGCTGAGTTCAAACGCCTCGAATTGCAGGAAGGCAAGACCATCACGCCGGAGATCGAGACCGATGTGCTGTTGAAGTTCGTCAAGCAGCGCCAACAGTCGATCGATGACTACGAAGGGGCCGGTCGCAGCGACCTGGCGGTGAAGGAACGGGCCGAGCAAGCGGTGTTGCAGGCCTATCTCCCCAAAGCGATGGACGAAGCAGCCGCGCGCGTCGCCTTGCAGGCGCTGATTGTCGAGAGTGGGGCAACGTCCAAAAAGGACATGGGGCTCGTCATGAAGGGCGTCATGGCCAAATACCGCGGCCAGTTGGACGGCAAGTTGGCTCAGAAGCTGCTCGGCGAGCTGTTGCCCTGAGTTGTAGACGGCGCACTCCTGTGCAGTAGGTGACAGCACTTTGGTGTAAAACTCAGACGTTACATAGAGATTTGGTGAGTTAATTTCCGCATTGGAATTTCTTACCTAGTACGGTTCTGCGTTGGCGTGGTCCGTCCCAGATCACCCGGCGCAGCAGGACTCCTTTTTGGTCCCGCCTGCTGCATCCCAAACCAGACACGTCCCTATGCAACTCCGTCTCCAACCGACACTTATGTCCGTGGCAGCTCTCGCGGCCGCCTCCTATGTCCCGGCCTTTGCCCAAGGCCAAACCGCCCAGCTCGCCGATGGTCGCATCTTGACCATCAAGCTCCCGCTGGAGCCTTATGCCAACGAAGGCCCTATCTGGGACCTCGATGTGGTCAACAAAAGCCTCACGGCCGTCGGTTCCAAGAACACCCTCCCGTTGTCGATTGATGGTGCGCCCTTTGTGCTGACGGGCACCGGCTTCTCGGATGGCTCCGGCCAGTTCATTGGCGAAATCCCCACGCTCGAGCTCGACCGCTTGCTGGACAGCAACGCTGCCTCCCGGGATGCGAACACGGCTTTCCCAGGCCCGGCGCGCTCGTTGTTCTCGACCCAAGAGAATCGCCGCACCGACGCCTTTGCCCTGCCGACGCGCAGCCCCGCGGCTCAGGCGCTGGTCGAAGCCAACTACTTCAATTACCTGCAATCGGCCTACGCCGCCCACGCCCACATGTTGCCGGCGGATTTCTTGGCGCGTGCAGGCATGCACAGCCAAGACCCGGCTAGCTGGGTCTACCCGACGACGAGCGGCGGCACGTTCAAGTCGGCGGGCCACGTGTACCTTGACGCCGCCGGTCAGCCCTACCAGATCCCCGACATCGAAGCCGTCATCGAGCTGGCCGAGAATGTGCGCACCGGCGTGGTGAGCTCCATCCACCCGGGTGGCAACGGCGTGCTGCCGTCCTTTGTCATCGGCGAGATGCTGGTGATCTTCAACCAAGACCCGCGCTTCCCGGCCCACACCATGGGTCTGGTGGAACAAGACCTGCCGCGCGAGATCTTCATGCAACAAGGCCTCGGTCGCTTCGTCGATGTGGTCGGCCACGCCGTGGGCGAGCACGTGCTCTTCGCGCAAGAGGTCTTCACGGACCTCGTCGACCCGACGGCGCCGCTGTTGGTCACCTCGACGAACTGGCTGTTCCGCAACCAACAGAACGAGATCCGCTTCCGTGGCGTGGTGGATCGTCCGCAAGGTGTGCGCCTGGTGGTGCGCATCAACAACAACGTGTTCACCAACATCCCGATTGCCGTGGACCCGGTTACGGGTACGGGTACCTACGACTTCCGCACCAAGAACCAGCTCAATGTGTCGCAAGTGACGCAGGTCACGGTGCAGGCGGAGTACCTCAACGCGCCCCCGGGCACGCCGCTCGCTTTCAACCGCACCTACCTGCGCTCGGAAGTTCTCGGCCTGTGAGGCAAGGCGCCTGATGGACTAGACAACGATCATCTCCTCGAGGGGATTCGGGGAGATGCAGAGAGACGGTTATGAAGGGGAGGTCGCTCGCGGGGGCGGCCTCCCCACCTTCTTTGTGGCGGTCTCTGGTTCCGATCCGCGTGTGCTTGCAGACTGTGCGCATGGCCTCTGCTGAATCCGATCGCGTAGTCACGCGCCACAGCGGCCTAGTCAAACGCGCGGCTTGGATCTCAGGGCTGACGCTGGCGTCGCGTCTGGTGGGCTACGGCCGCGAAACCTTGGCAGCGAGCCTGTTTGGCGACAAAAGCAGCGCCTTGGACGCGTTTGTGACGGCCTGGCGCGTGCCAAACTTGTTCCGCGGTTTGATGGGCGAGGGCGCGATTGCCACGGCGCTACAAACACAGTTCACAAAGACCGAGCACCAAGACGGCGCTCAGGCCGCAGCGGCTCTCTTCCGGGGCTTGTTCGTGGCGGTCGGTGCCATCAGCACGGTCATGGTGGGGTTGTTGGTGTTGGTTGTGTTGGCCCTGCCCGACCACATGCCGTACACAGATTGGGCGTGGCTTGGAACAGAGCCCGCTGTGGTGCGCGTGTTGGTGGCGCGCATGTTGCCCTTCGTGGTGTTCGCGTGCCTGGCCGCGGTCGCGGGCGGTGCTTTGCAGGTGCGCGGGCGGTTTGTGGCCTACGCCGCAGCACCCGCGTTGATGAATGTGGTCTGGATCGGTGCGTTGGTGTGGACCGCGCAGCGTCATGGTTGGACCACCTTGATGGGCGCGGCCGAAGATGCGCGCCAGCTTGCCATGGCACACGAGTTGGCGTGGTTGGTGTTGCTAGCGGGCTCGATTTTGCTCGTGGCGCAGGTGCCCTCGCTCGCCAAGGAAGGACTGTTGCGCCGAGCGCGCGCGATTCCTTGGCCGCAGGTGCGCGCGACATTGGTGCAAAGCCTGCCGATCGCGTTCGGCGTGGCGGTCTTTCAAGTCAATGTGTTCCTTGCAGGCTTGTACGCGCAATCGTTGTTGAGCGAAGGCGGAGCCTCCATCTTTTGGTGGGTGACGCGCCTGCAGCAACTGCCGCTGTCGTTGGTGTCGGTCGCAGCGGCGAGTGCGGCGTTTCCCTTGTTGGCGGCGCACGCGACGCGCGGTGATCAGCTCAGCGCGGCCAAGCTGCACAAAGATGTGCACCACGCGATTTTGTTCCTGGCCTTGCCGGCTACGGCGAGTCTGTTGGCCATCGCGCCGGAAATCGTGTCGGCCTGTTTTGAACATGGCGCCTTCGGCCCCGAGGGCGTGGAACGCGGAGGTCGCGCCTTGCAGTGGTTGGCGTTGGCCATCGTTCCTGTAGGTGCGGCGAGCTGGTGCGCGCGCGCACACTACGCACTCGGCGACATGACCACTCCGCTGAAAGCGGCTCTGGCGAGCGCTCTGGTGAATGCGGTGTTGGCACCCGTGTGCATTCTGTATTGGGGGATGGATGTAGCTGGTTTGTGCGCCGCCAGTGCAGCGGCTGCCTATGTGCAATTGGGGATTCTGGGGCTGTCGTTGCGCTCTTTGTTGCCGCGCACGGGCGAGCCGCGCGCACTCCGCCTGCTGGCGCCTCTAGGATTGGGCGTCGTGACGGCGGTCGCCGCGCGTTTGGTGTTCGTGAGCGCGCCCCCTGGGCCCACATCCGTCATCCGCCTGCTGGTCGCAATCCTTGTGGGCACATTGGTTTATGTCATTGGCGCCAAGCTACTCCGGTTGCCGGAACTGCAGGTCCTGAAGCGGCCTTCCCGTTCGTAGGAAGAAATCGCTCGTTTGCGTAAGGCTGCTGCATCCAAAAGTGTGCAATATGTGGTGCCGTCCTAACCCTCGTACCCACTACATCTTGTGGCTTCAATAACGAGATTTTTGGAAACTTGATACCAACCGGATGGCAGAATCCGCCCATCGCACTCGATCGGGCGGGTGCGTGGACCGAAGCAGACGACACTGATCTAAATCACGCGCTGGTAAGAACTTATATCCACCAGCCCGCGCTTTAGCTCAGCCGCCGCAGGACTCTCCCCTGTGTGCTGTTGCCTGGCCCCCTTGTCGCACCTGTCTACCGGAAGACTCAACGCTGTGAATCCCATCGTGCCCTCTCTCTCCAAAGGTGGCCGCGCCACCGATACCAAGTCCATGGACGCCCTGGCCGAGATCGACGCGGTTGCCCCGCCGAGCGATCTGCCGAATCCGACGCTGACCGAGAACGCCGTCAAGGTGCTCGAGCGTCGTTACCTGAAGAAGGACCCCAACACGGGTAAGACCTGTGAGACCCCGCGCGAGATGTTCTGGCGTGTGGCGACGCATGTGGCCAAGGCCGACATGACGCTGCCGGGTGGCTCGGCCGAGAAGGCGCTGGCTGTGGCGCGCGAGTTCTACACGCTGATGGCCAAGTGCTTGTTCATGCCGAACAGCCCGACCCTCATGAACGCGGGTCGCGAGATGGGCATGCTCTCGGCGTGCTTCGTGTTGCCGGTGGAAGACTCGATCGAAGGCATCTTCGATTCGATCAAGGCCACGGCGATGATCCAAAAGGCCGGCGGCGGCACGGGCTTCTCGTTCTCGCGTCTGCGCCCGCAAGGCGACCTCGTGCGTAGCTCGGGCGGCACCACCGAAGGTCCGTTGTCCTTCATCCAAGTGTTCTCGAAGGCCACCGACGCGATCCAACAGGGTGCGTTCCGTCGTGGCGCGAACATGGGCATCTTGCGCGTGGACCACCCGGACGTCCTGCGCTTCATCAACATCAAGGACGACCTGAGCCAGCTGACGAACTACAACATCAGCATCACGGTCACCAACCGCTTCATCGATGAGCTGCGTTCGAACCCGAACACGCCGCACATGGTGATGAACCCGCGCAGCAAGCAGTGGTCCAAGCTCGAGAAGACGGACGACGCGGGCAAGCCGACCGGCGAGGTCTACACCGTCGGCGAAATGTGGAACATGATCATCGAGCACGCTTGGAAGACGGGCGAGCCGGGTGTGGTGTTCATCGACCGCGTCAACGAGAAGAACCCGATCAAGAATGTCGGCCTGATCGAAGCGACGAACCCCTGTGGCGAGCAGCCGCTGCACCCGTTCGACAGCTGCAACCTCGGTTCGATCAACCTCGGTGCGCTGGTCAAGGGCGAGGGCGCTTCGTCGCACTTCGACTGGGACGAGTACAAGTCGATCATCCACACGACGACGCGCTTCCTCGACAACGTGATCGAGGTCAACAAGTACCCGTTGCCGCAGATCGACAACATGTCGAAGACCACGCGCCGCATCGGCCTGGGCGTGATGGGCTTCGCGGATGCGCTGTACAAGCTCAACATCGCTTACAACAGCGAGCAGGGCACGGCCTTCGGCGAGAAGATCATGCAAGTGCTCAACGACGAGTCGCACATGGCGTCGGAGATCCTTGCTGACGAGCGCGGTGTCTTCCCGGCTTGGGAAGGCAGCGATTGGGAGAAGGTGGGCCGTCGCTTGCGCAACAGCTACACCACGACCGTGGCGCCGACCGGCACCATCTCGATCATTGCCAACTGCTCGGGTGGCATTGAG
>JBILXQ010000292.1:0-4214 GCA_044378375.1 Planctomycetota bacterium | reverse complement strand
GTTGAGTGCTTCTGTGCCGCGTTGCAGCTCGTCAAGTGGATCGGACAAGACCAAACCAGCCAGTACCCGCGAAAAGCGCGGACGCAGCCAGTCAGGTTCCAACACGACTAAGCCCAGCGGGCCGAGCAGCGCGGTGAGTGTGCGCGTGAAGGCTGAGGCAAAGCTCTCGCCCGCGCGCGGCATGCACATGTCCAGTGCTTCGGACGCGTAGGGTTGGCCATGCACGAGCTCCTCGATGGCAGCACGCACGGCGCCAAGTCGATGCTTGTCTTCCTCAAAGATGACGCGCGACAGCGGCAGTCGCCCCGAGGACATGCCGGCGAGTCCGACCTTTTGAATGTCGAGGTTGACGTTCAACAGGTGTGCGTGGTGCACCTCTGCCACATCGTGGTCATCGGCGTGGTTCCAGAAGATGGGCACCACCGGTCGGCCTAGATGCCGGGTCAACTCACGCGCGAGGCGGATGGCGTGCAAGGCCTTCCACACGTTGTAGAGCGGCGCAGCGAGAAAGCCCGGTTGCTGGCCGGTGACCACACACAGCGAACCAGGCTGGCGCAGGGCGCGAATCTGGTCCAGCACCGCCACATGCGGCGCTTGCAGGGCTAGATGCGACTCGAGAGCGGTTGCAATCTCCTCGCGGTCGTCTGGCTCGAATCGTTCGGCAGGTGCCTCCAACTCCGCCAAGGTGCGCGGCACGCGGAGCAGATGGCGCGGCAGTTGTCCCGACAAGGCGGCACGCGCCAGCGGAGACGGGTCAAAGATGTCCGCGCGCAGGTGTTCGAGCCGTACGCTCATGGCGTTGCGAGGGCTGCGCTGATTTCGGCCACCATGTCGTGGATGGCTTCGCGGGCGGCGTCCTTCCAATGGAGACTGGCGTAACGCGGTTGTTTGTAGGCGTACAAGATGCCGCGCGAGCTATTCACCAGCGCGCCGCGTCCACCGGGAAGGAAGCCGCCGACCACATCCTTGGCGCCGGCGCCTTGGGCGCCGTATCCGGGGATCAACAGGGGTGTGGTCGGCATCATGCTACGGAGGCGCGCCAGTTCCGCTGGGTGGGTCGCCCCGACCACCGCTCCGATGGAAGATAGACCGCAGTTGCCCATAACTTGACGTCCCCACTCGGCCACGTGTAGGGCTACCTTTTCGTGCAATAGGGGCGTGCCGTGGTCTTGGAAGAGCGCGCTGTGCTTGTTGGAGGTGCGCACCAGCACATAGACGCCTGTGCCAGTGCGGCTGCAGGTTTCGAGGAACGGCTGCACCGAGTCAGCGCCCAAATAGGGGTTGATCGTGATGGCATCACAGGTCGAACCCTGGTCTTCAGGGGACGAACCCTCGAGGAAGGCCTTGGCGTACGCCTTGGCGGTCGAGTCGATGTCCCCGCGTTTGACGTCACCGATGACCAACAGGCCAGCGGCACGCGCGGCTGCCACGACCTCTTCCCACGCTTTGGCCCCATCTGCCCCGTACATTTCGAAGAAGGCCGACTGCGGTTTCACCGCCGGCACACGTCCTGCTGCCACCTCGATGATGCCTTTGAGGAAGGTGGCGCAAGCTTCGGCCTTGGCGGCGCGCGGTGCGCTGGGATCGCGCACAACCGCGAATTCTTCGGGCAACGCGTCCACATGCGGGTCGAGTCCAACCAAGCACGGGTTCTTGAGGCGAGCGATGGCAGCGTCGAGACGATCAGCGTAGGTCATGGCGTGAGTAGAGCGCGGCTCTGTTGGAGCATCTTAGTCATCGTATGCTGGGGCTGCCCATGACTCCTCCCCTTCTGCTCTTGTTGCGTGTGGCGGTCGTGTGGCTCGCGTGTGCCTTGGGTGGTTGCCGAGCCAATGACCCCGTTGAGGAGACGGAGGTGGCCACGATTGGTGGTGCCGGGGACCCGTCGGCTTCGCAGTCACCTGCGCAGGATCAGCCTACGAAGGGTCCTTTGGCGCGGCGCAAGGTCACGGGCAGCGACCCGCTGTACCCCGAGATGTCGAAGCGTCTGCAGGAGGAGGGCGCGGTCGAGCTGGCCGTCGAAGTCGGTAAGGACGGAAGCCTGCGCCGTGTGCACGTCACGAAGAGCAGCGGCTATGAGCGCTTGGACCAAGCAGCGGTGGCGGCTGTACGGCAATGGACATTCACACCGCGTACAGGTGAGGAAGCCGCGCTGGTCTACCACCAACGGTTTGTCTTCCGGTTGGTGAGTGAGGGCCGTTGAGTGAGTCGGCTAGCGCCCTAGTCAGCTAAGGCTAGGAAGCGTTTCGCGATCCAGTCGGCGAGCGGCAGGCCTTTGGGTGTCAGCATCCACGTGTCGTTCGTGCACGCGAGCACTCCTTGTTGTTCGAGCGCGCGTGCCTCGTTGAGAAAGGCCGCGTCGTCGGCTTCGCATGCAGCGCGTGCGCGGGCTTCGTGTGCACTGAGGCCGGCGCGCGTGCGCAAGCCCAACCACCACGTTTCGGCCAAGCGTTGCAGCGGCGAAGGTGTCTCCTCCCAAGCTTCGGGACGGACACCGCTGAGTGCGCCGCGCACATACGCGCCGATGGCCTTCATGTTGCCGCTGCGCGTCACGCCCACTTTACTCACAGCGCTGGGACCGAGGCCTACATACGGACCATTGGCCCAGTAGTTCAGGTTGTGGCGGCACTCGCGGCCTGTGCGCGCGAAGTTCGAGATCTCGTAGGCATCCAAACCACGCGTGGCTAGCGCGGCGCGGGTTTCAACAAAGAAGCGTAGTTCGCGTTCTTCGCTGTGTTGCCGGAGTCGGCCTTGTTCGAGCCAACGCCTGAAGACGGTCTCTTCTTCGAAGGTCAGGTTGTAGGCCGATAGATGGTCCGGACCCAAGTCAAGTACTTTTGACAGGTCGCTTTGCCACTGTTCAGGGTCTTGACCCGGCACGGCATAGATCATGTCAATGTTGACATTCGTGGCGCCGGCGGCGCGGGCTGCAGCGTAGGCAGCGAAGGAGTCCTCGACCGTATGCACGCGCCCAAAGAGTTGTAGCGTTGCGGGATCGAGCGACTGAAAGCCGATCGACAAGCGTTGCACACCTAGCGCGAGCAGTGTTTCGGCTTTTGACTGGTCGAGACTTTCGGGGTTGCACTCCGCTGTAGTCTCGAGGCTGCTGCTGCGCCAACCGCAAATCTGGTCGAGCCCATCGAGCAGCACACGCAGTTCGTCGTGGTCCAGAAGCGAGGGTGTTCCCCCACCGAAGAAGACTAGCGACGGATGCAACGGCGCACGCAAGCGTGCTTCGGCCAAGATCGCTTGCACCATGGCGTGGCGATCGTGGCCTTCGGCGGGCACCGAGTAGAAGTCACAGTAGTGGCACTTGGCCGCGCAAAACGGCAAGTGCACATACAGCGGTGTTCCTTCGGGTGCTTGCACGCTGCTGTTGTAGCACGCAGCGCACAGGTTGCGTTCAGTCGCGTCCGCCCATGACGACATGCAACTTGCGCAAGGCGTCCACTTCGATCTGGCGTACGCGTTCGCGCGTCAGGCCGACAACCTTGCCAATCTCTTTCAGCGTGAGCGTTTCACCATTCGGTGTGCCGAGGCCGTAGCGCAAGCGCAGGATCGTGGCTTCGCGCTCATCAATCTGGCTGAGCAGTTCGCTTAGGCGTCGCAGCAAGTCGTTGTCTTGCAGTTGTTCGTCCGGAGTCTGGTCGTCGTCTTGTGCGACCGTCTCTTGATTGGCAGAGAGCACATCGAGCGACACTTGCGGGCCCATGCCCGTCACCAGGATCGTGCGACGCAGGAGCGGCCAGTTGTCCTCAGGGATGCCGATCTCTTCGGCGACTTCCTCGATCGTGGGCGCGCGGCCCATCAAGTAGGTGAGCTCTTGGCTGACAACGCGCCAGCGCGAGATCATCTCGTTCATGTAGCTCGGCACGCGCACGCTCTTCACCGTGTTGGTGAGCGCGCGGCGAATCGACTGTTTGATCCACCATGTGCCGTAGGTTGAGAAGCGGCAGCCCGCGTTCGGGTCGAACTTCTCGGCCGCCTTCATCAAGCCGATGTTGCCTTCGGCGATCAGGTCTTGCAGCGAGAGGCCACGATCGGCGTACATCTTCGCGACGGACACGACCAAGCGCAGGTTGGCGCGAATCATGTGCTCGCGTGCCTCGAGGTCACCAGCTTGGATGCGGTGACCGAGCGCAATCTCCTCTTCAGCAGTGAGGAGCGATACTTCGTTGATCTCGTGGAGATAAGTCTCCAGACAGCGTTCGTTA
>JBILXQ010000291.1:0-4222 GCA_044378375.1 Planctomycetota bacterium | reverse complement strand
TAGGCACACACGCATCACAGTGCTCGGCACAGGTGGTGCCGCGCGCACGGCTGTGTGGGCCTTGCACGGCATGAACTTGGAAGAGCCTGTGCGGGTGTGGGGGCGACGAACTGCCGAAGCGCAGGTGTTGGCGGCCGAAGCGGGTGCGAGTGCTTGGTCAAGTACGGACATCATCGAGTCCGACCTGTTGATTGACTGCACCAGTGCAGCGCTGCGTGGGGAAGTGCCCTTGTCGTCCGCGCAGTACGCAGGCACACCGCATGTGATGGCGTCTACCTACAGACCCTTGGACACACCGCTGTTGCGTGCAGCGCGTGCGCGTGGCTGCGCTACTAGCGATGGCCGTTGGTGGTTCCTTGAGCAAGCCTGCGCTCAGTTCGAGCTACAGCAAGGAGTGCCGGCCCCGCGAGCGGCGATGGAAGCTCAATTGCAGGCTGCGTTGGAGTCTGCTGCACAGAGCGATGTGGAGGCCTGGTCGTGATTCTGAGGCGAGTCGCTTTGGTTGGGTTACGCGGGAGTGGCAAGACCACGGTAGCTGCTTGCTTAGCCGAACGGTGGGGGTGCGCTTGGGAAGATCTCGACCACACCTTGGCGCAGGCGCAGGGTGCCACGAGCGCGAGTGAGCTGCTGCAACGCACAGGCGAAGCTCGGTTTCGCGCATTGGAGTGGGCCCATGTGCAAGCGCAAGCTCAGCTCTCGACTGCCTCCATTTGGGCTACGGGTGGTGGACTGGTGGTGCAGCCGTTGGCGCGTGCGTGGCTAGCGCGCAATGCACTGGTTGTATGGCTCGACGCGCCCGTGGATGTGTTGGTGCAACGCTTGCAGCGCGATCCACACCAGCGTCCTGCACTGACCGCGCTGACGGTGCCTGAGGAAGTGCGTTGGCTCTACCAGCAACGCGAACACGCGTATCGCTCGTGTGCTCATCTCATTCTCGATGCTGCGCGATCGCCGGAGATCGTGGCACAAGAGTTGGTGCAGCGCCTGGCAGCGTATACATCGTCATGAAGGCGCTGGTGCTCTACGACGGTAGTTGCGGGTTGTGCAACCGTTTCGTGCGCTTTGTGGTGAGGCGTGACCCGCAAGGCGTGCATCACTTCGCAGCACTGGATTCGTCCACAGGTCGCAAGTTGCTTCAACACCATCAAGTGCCTGCAGGCGTAGACAGCACGGTGTTGGTGGACGAGAGCGGTCTGCACATCGAAAGCACAGCGGCCTTGCGCATCTTGCGACGCATGCGCTGGCCGTGGCCGCTGCTAGGGCTGTTCCTCTGGGTGCCCCGCAGCTGGCGTGACCATGTCTATCGCATGATTGCGCGGCGTCGGCGGCGTTGGTTTGGTGCTACGGATGCCTGTCCGGTATTGGATCCGGTGCTGCGTGATCCTGCGCTGCGTTCGCGTTTCCTAGACGACTAGCTAGCGACACAGTCGGTGTTCATGGGAGGGTGTTCATGGGAACTGCACCGTGAGATCGACGCCCATGGGAATGTCCACGCTACTTGACACGCCGTGCGCGACCCATGCAGCGCCGGGACGCGTGCGAGCACGCAAAGACACCGTCCAAGTGCCTGCAGGCAGGTGCACCAACAGTGCCTCGATCGAGCCATCCTGCCGCAGCTCGCAAGGCGCAGTCAGCACTACGTTCGGAGCACTGCCTTGGGCATGAATTTCGACCTCCTGTCCTAGAAGCGTGCTTCCCAGAATAGGGGCCACCGAGACTTGCAGTGCACCCAGATTCGACAGCATGACGGACACCTCGGTATCGCCGTCTGCGAGTGGGAACGATTGCGTAGTGCCGGCCAACTGCACATCTACCGTGCCGAGTCCTTGCGGCACATCACTTGCGCGGTGAGTGCCAGGCTCGAAGTCGCGAACCAGATACAGCTCGCCGTGGGGCGCAGCAAAGCGTGCGCGCACCGCAGCATGATCGACAACTCTCTGCTGCCCATCGACTAGTCGAACGCGCAAAGGACGTGAGCCTTGGAGCACGAAGTCGTGCTGGTCATCCTGCGGTCCGAAGTTGCGAGCCGGTGTCATCACAGGTGCCCAGCCCAGCTTGGACACAAAGAGCGACTTGTCGACGAGAGGCGCAGTTTGCGTTTGGAACTCGTAGTGCCCTTGGGCATCGCTGACGGCAAAGGTGTTGAACTCCGCACGCGTGCGCCCCAGCTCCACAAACGCACCAGCAATGGCAGATCCCGCTTCGTCGCGCACGAATCCGCTGATGCGATAGCCGTTCTCGTCCCACACGAGTTGTACTGTTTGCATCCACGCATCGTTAGGGATGCTGGTTGTCGCAACGGTGCGCACGCTGCCATCTGAGTTGAGCAGCTCGACTAGCAACGGGATCCCTCGCGCGACGCCGTTGATGTGGACGCTGGAGCGGCCTTGGTGCAACACGGCGACACTTCCGAAGTTCATTTCGTACTCTGCGTTCCAGCGGCGCTCGTATTCGAGCGTTTCCGGATCCAGATCACCTAGATCGCGCCAATCGCGCATAGGATCGCTGGCCAAGGGAGCCCGCACGCGTAGCGCTCCGTGTAACCCGCGCCCACTAGCGTCGACGGCGCGTACTTCCAAAGCTGCACTGCGCTCAAGTGCTACGACGATGGGGTCTGTGGTGGTAGCTGTGCTGCCCGTGCGCAGATAGCGAGGCAAGTGGCCCTTGTGGGTGATGCGCACCAGGTTGTCTGTTCCAGGCGTAGCCAAGAACTCGGCGCGGCCGCCCATGGTGGAGTGGTTCCAGATGTTGGTGCTACCCAATGTGTCTTGGACCATGACACGCGCTCCCGCGAGTGGTTTGCGCTCATGATCCAACACAAGCAACTTCCACAAGGTCGTGTCAGGGACAACCAAGACACCCAAGTCATCCCCATCAGCCAGCTCTCCAGTAGTCAGGCTGTGGGACCATGCTCGACCAGCGAGAGTTAGCTGCGCCGCACCCTCACCGCAACTGCGTAGGGCTGAGAGGATAGGCAGCCAGAAGCTGCCATCTGCGTCGAGCGCCAAGGGCATCTGGCCGCTCGACTGCGGGCAGTTCCATTGCAGCGACAACAAGCCGCACGAGACGGCTGTTTGCTCAGATCCGCTAACCAGTCGGCCTCGCACGCATGGCAGCGACAGCACGGCAAGCCTGAGGTCTGCGTGCGGGGCCTACCCCCCATGCTAGGGTTGCTGGCTTCGTAGCTAACTACAACCTGCGCAGCACTCTCCTCTGTTCCAGTAGGCGCCCAGAGATAGGGCGCACGCACATCTAGCTGCCCGCTCCAGGTCTCTGGCAATCCACGCAAGCAAAAGGACCCATCTGGTGCCAGTCTCAGAAGCTGTCCACTTGCCGTCGGCGGCGCCGTCTCCAGCGAACCGGTGTAGGGGTTCACATAGCCGGTGAATCCCAACTGCGCAACGCGCTCCGAGGGGCGGTCGTGTGTCAAGCGTACATGACAAGGGCGCCCGGGCGTGATGCCCGACACGACGCCTGCAAGCAGCGCGCCTTCCGGAAGGATCGCGACTTGCTCGGCTTCAGGCGCGGGTACGTCCAAGCGCTGCAGCACATAGTCATCGCGCCACACCAGCAGTGCTGTGGGGCGCGCGTTTGTGGGCCACCAAATGCGACCGTCCTCGTCGGTGACCAACGGATCTTCGAAGTATCCGTCACGGTGGCGCAAGACGCTGTATCCCACGGCCGGAAGGCCCGATGCTTCGAGCAGCCAGAAGCTTGTCGCAGCACTAGCCGCGAAGCTCGATCCGCCTCCAGCGGCTTCGTTCCCTGTGCCTTGGTCGGGTGGCGTGGCTAGGGGCTGAGCGAACGACGGACTGGTTGCGGGTGTGGCCGCTACGCTTTGTGTCGCGTGCTGCTCCGATCCCGAACCTACCCAGCCCATCATCCAAGGCAGCAGTCCGGCGATGGCGAGGAGTACCGCGGCAGCACCCGCGAGCTGAGGCCAAGGCAGCACCTGCGGCGCGGGGCCATCGACGAAGGCCACCAGCGCGGAGAGCCACTGCTGGCGCTCGTGCCGGTGGCGAGCGTCTAGATGAGAGCGCAATTCGTGCAGCGCGCGCTCGACGCGTTTGCGTGCCGCATCGGCGCTAAGACCTAACCTCTTGCCCATCTCCTCGTAGGAGAGGCCGTCGAGAAAGCGCAACAAGATGGCACTCTTGTGCGGCTCGTCCAGCTCGAGCACGGCGTGAGCGAGCTCGGCTTGTAACTGAGCACGAGCAACCAA
>JBILXQ010000290.1:0-4227 GCA_044378375.1 Planctomycetota bacterium | reverse complement strand
GTCTGTTTCCTGAACCTACCCGACGCGACGTACTGCGCACCTCGGCGACGGCTGCTGCCACAGGCATGGTGGTGCCCGCCATGGTGTCGGCCCAGCAGACGCAGGCGACAGCTCCCTCCACGGGAGCAATGGAGACCCTGCAAGGCGAAGTTGCGGTCGAGTTGAACGTCAATGGCAAGAACATGGCGCTCAAGGTGGAGCCGCGCACCACCCTGCTGGATGCCTTGCGCAATCGCGCCAACCCGCCGCTCACGGGAGCGAAGCTGGTCTGTGATCGTGGCAACTGTGGCGCGTGCACGATGATCGTCGACGACAAGCTCGTGTATGCCTGTTTGCAACTGGCGGTGGACATGCGCGGCAAGCGCATCCGCACCGTCGAGGGATTGTCCTCAAGCGAAGGCGCAAGCAACACGGCACAGTTGTCGCCGTTGCAGCAGTCGTTCTGCGAGCACGATGCCTCCATGTGTGGCTTCTGCACCAGTGGTTTCGTGATGGCCATCACGCACTGCTTGGAGCGCAAGCCCGATGCTTCTTTGGATGACATCAAGTCCGCTTGCGCCGGCAATGCGTGTCGTTGTGGAACTCAACCTCACATCTTCGAGGCGGCGCTCGCGATCGCCAAGGGAGGTGCCAAGTGACTGCATTCCCCGGCATGACCTACCCGTCTGGTCCGCAGGACAATGCTCCCAAGCAGTCCAAGACGAAGAAGGTCAAGACCACCAAGGTGGTCAATGGCATCGAACAAGAAGTCGAGATCGAGGTCGAGGATGTCGCTGGGCCCGAGTGGGGACCGCGTGCAGCCCTCAAGGTGTTGGACAAGGAGCTCATCCGGGTCGACGCGCCTGTCAAGGTTTCTGGACGCGCGGTGTACACCCACGATGTGCGCGTGCCGGGAATGGCGTGGGCGCGCTTGTTGCTGGCGCCGCAACCCGCAACCAAGATCACCAAGCTCGACTTTTCCGCCTGCTCCAAAGTGCCCGGCTACTTGGGCCATGTGGTGATTGAGGCCGAGGAGACGCGTTGGCTTGGTCAGCCGGTGGCGGCAGTGGCCGGGGCTACCAGCGAAGCGGCGGAAGATGCGCTGCGCGCGATTGTGTTGGAGTATGAAGCGTTGCCGTTTGTGTTGGATCGCGACAGCGCGCTCAAGCCTGATGCTCCCAAGGTCAGTCGCCGCGGCAATCAGTCCAAGCCGCAAACACGTGGTGACGAAGCCAAAGCCAAGGCTGCTATCGAGGCCGCTCCGCACAAGGCTTCCGGTGCCTACAGCGTGCCGGTGGTGCACCATGCCTGCCTAGAGACTCACGGCGCCGTCGTCGATTGGCGTGGTGGTGAAGAGGCCACCGTCTACTGCTCCTCGCAACACACGTTCGGGTTCGCGGGCGATGCCGCCAAGACTTTGGACCTCAAGAGTTCGGCCGTGACCGGCATTGTCGAGCACATGGGCGGCGGGTTCGGTAGCAAGTTTGGTTTCGGTCAAGAAGGTGACGCGGCCGCCAAGCTGTCCAAGCTCTTGCAGCGGCCGGTGCACTTGATGTTGACGCGCAAGGACGAGTTCCTCATGGGCGGCAACCGCTCCGGCTCGCATCTGGAGCTGGCCGGTGGCATGGATGCCAACGGTGCTCTCGTTGGCTTCACCGCGCGTGCGCACAAGCAGGGCGGTATCGGCGATGGCTCGCTGTCCGGTTTGCCTTACATCTACAAGTGTGCGGAAGCCTGGACGGAGGTATCGGGTGTGCGTACCAACATGGACTCCTCGCGAGCCATGCGTGCGCCCGGTCATCCGCAAGCGAGCTTTGCCACCGAATCGCTGCTCGATGAACTGGCTTATGCGGCGGGCCTAGACTTGGTGGCGGTGCGCAAGGCCAACCTAGAAGACAAGGTGTGGCATCGTCAGCTGGATCGCGTGGCCAAGGAGATCGGCTGGTTCGAACACCCGCACCGCACCCAACCCGGTAATGCCAAGGCCGAGCTGTGCACTGGCATCGGCTTTGCCATTTCGCGTTGGGGTGGGGGAGGTGGACCCGCGTGCGAAGTTGAAGTGGCTATCGAACGCGACGGTTCCGTCACTTCGTCCGTTGGCAGCCAAGACCTCGGCACCGGTGTGCGTACATATGTTGCCGCGATTCCGGCCGAAGAGCTCGGCTTGCCGCTGTCCGCAGTCGTTGCGCGCATCGGCTCTACGCGCTTGGGCAACGCCAATGGTTCCGGTGGCAGCGTCACCACGGCGAGTCTCGCGCCCGCGGTGAAAGACGCGGCCTACAATGCGCGTCGTGCCTTTGCCGAGGTGTTGGCGCCGTTGCTCGGTTGCGCTGCGGCAGAGGTGCAGTTTGCCGATGGAGGCGTGCAAACGTCTGCGCCCGGCGGCAAGCGCTTGACGTGGAAACAAGCCTGCGCCGCTTTGCCTGAGGCTGGCTTGCGCGCCAAGGGCGTGTGGGCAGCGCATCTGCAAGGCAATGGCATTCACGGTGCTCAAGCGGCCAAGGTTGAAGTGGACACGCTGACCGGTCGCGTGCGCGTGCTGCACATGGTTTGCATGCAAGACGTGGGCTTGTGCTTAAACCGTGCGGCCACGCGCAGCCAGATCAATGGCGGCATGGTGCAGGCTCTGGGCTACGCCTTGTTGGAAGAGCGCGTGGTAGACACGGCGCTGGGCCTGCAACTCAATCCTTGCTTGGAGGACTACAAGCTGCCGCACAGCTTGGAGATCCCCAAGATGACTGTGATCTTGGATGATGAAGACACGCGCGGCGTCATCGGCGTGTCCGAAGCGCCGATCGTTCCCGGTGGCGCTGCGATTGCGAACGCGATTCACAATGCTTGTGGTGCGCGCATCCGCAGTCTGCCATGCACGCCGGACAAAGTTCTGATCGCTCTGGGAAAGGTCTCCTGAGGAAGGTGCGCTGACATGAAGTCCTTCACGCTGATCAATCCCACGACACTCGACGGCGCTTTGGAAGCTCTGGTTCAGGCCATGGATCGCCGCGGCCGCAGCAAGGCCGCGCTCCTGGCCGGTGGTCAAGATCTCTTGACAGAGCTCAAGGAGCATTTAGCCGAACCTGAAAAGGTGGTCAACCTCAAAAATGTGCCTGGCCTTGCGACCATTCAAGTCGATGGAACGCTGCTGCGCATTGGTGCGCTGGCCAGCATCGAAGCCATCGAGTCACATCCCATCATCCGCGAGCGCGCGCCAGCCTTGGCTGAGGCCGCCGCCACCATCGCCTCGCCACAGATTCGCAGCGTAGGTACCATCGGCGGCAACTTGTGCCAGCGTCCGCGCTGCTGGTACTACCGCCTCGAGGAAGCCAAGTGCATCAAGAAGGGCGGCGCGGAGTGCTTCAGTTACTCCGGTCGTAACAAGTACAACGCCATCTTTGGTGGTGGTCCAAGCTACATCGTCCATCCGAGCGACATGGCTACGGCGCTCACCACCTTGGATGCGCAGGTGGTCATCCTGTCGCCCAAGGGCACGCAGACGCTGCCTATCGAACGCTTCTTCACGTTGCCGTCGGAAGGCTCGGTCCTGAAAGAGACGGTGCTGAAGCCCGACGAGATCGTGGTCGAAGTGCAAGTGCCTTTGGACGCCCTGTCCCAGCACAGCGCATGGAGCAAGTTCAAGGAGCGCGCTTCCTATGACTGGGCTCTCTCCTCGGTATGCGTGGCGGTCGTCAAGGATGGCTCCACGGTCAAGCGCGCGCGCGTCACCTTGGGCGGCGTGGCACCTATCCCGTGGCGCGTGCCCGCCGTGGAAGCCTTGTTGGTGGGCAAGTCTTTGGATGAGACCACCATCGCCGCCGCGTGTGAAGAGGCGCTGCGGGGTGCCGAGCCGTTGTCCGAGAACGGCTACAAGATCCCGCTCACCAAGGGCCTGCTGACGCGCGTGCTGCGGTCCTTGGCCTGAAAGTGAATGCGATGAGCAATCCCGCCCCTTTGGATGATCGCGCCACCGAAGTGGGGGCCATCACGCCCTATTGCGCCAGCCTTGCGAGCAAGAAGTACCTCTTGCGCGCCAAAGTCGCGCTGGAGGACAGCGACTACCTCGACGCCAGCTGCCATTGCTGGTGCCAAAAGACCCGTTCCGCTCTTGGTCCGGACCGCGATGTTGTCGGGCCGGCCGACTGTCGATCGGACCGTACCTGTTGGGAACCTATCAGGTAGGATTTCTACTCCTCGCGAGCCCTCATGAGCACCCTGTCCTTCTTGTTGCCTGTGCTGCTCGGTGCAGCGGAA
>JBILXQ010000288.1:0-4258 GCA_044378375.1 Planctomycetota bacterium | reverse complement strand
GAGGGTGTGGCTAACCAGATCTGCAGCAGCGCGAAGCCCACAAGCACCCACAGGTGCAGTGGACCGCCCAACAGCAAAGCGATCAGGGCCATCAAGCCAGCGCCTTCATTGACAGCCGCAGCGATGAGGCAACTGGAGAAGTAGACCACGGGAATGCGCTGCGCTTGGATCGCTGTGCGCACTTCCTCAGCGTGCCCCTGAACCCAAGTAGTGCTGCGGGCCCGCATGGTCTTGGCTACCACGGCACCAGCCACCACCAGCACCAAGGCTGCAAACCCCAACACAAGGCCAGCGTTCGGATCAGGAGTTAGCTGAATCGCACCAAAGAGCTGGACAGCAGCCAAGGCCGCGATGCCCGCCATCAAACTGGTGTGTACAAAACGCGCCGTGCTGATGGGCACGGTGCCGCTAGACGCGGAGGGAGGCGGAGGCATGGGGATCAGCTTAGCGAGCAGGCCAGTAGGACGGATATCCTGAGTGCATGCTACCCATACTCGTGTGCGCGGCACTCATGCCGCAAAGTTCCGGCGACACTGCTTTTGACATCATGTTCGGGTCACGCGCCTATGGCGCCGATGACTGGGCGCCGCTGGAGGATCAATGGTCCTACGGGTTGCGCGTTTCACGCAGATTCTCGGCCAGCGACTTTGGATGGGAGCTAGGCCTTAGCATGTCATCCGACAGCGAAGTGCTGAGCGATGGGGTGGGTGTCTACGACTTCGAGTTAGAGTTCGTCGAGCTGAGCGGCGGGCTGCGCTGGATGCCGCAATGGGAGAGTCCGCTACAGCCCTACTTCGCCACCGGCGTCAACTGGCAGGACCTAGAGTTGACCGTGACGGACCTCTTCACCGGCCAGCAAGGCACGGCAGGGGAATCCAGCACAGGACTGTATGCCAGTGCCGGGCTCGCGCTGTCTACAGGCAACATCTGGCGCTTCGGAGTCGACTACCGCCGTGTCTTTGGCACCAACATCGAGACCAATGGCGTTGAGGGTGATGTGGATTACGGTCAACTCAGCGGCTTCTTTGGATTCGGTTTCTGAACTTGGGACGCTAGAATGTCAAGCATCATGGACACCACTCCCCCGCCGCCGATGCAATCGAATGTCACCAGCCAACGCGTCCTTTGTGGCGTGATGGGCTTGATCCTTGGCTTCCTCGGCATTCACCGCTTCATCTTGGGCGATGTCCTCGGTGGCATCTTGCGCATCGTGATCTTCGTGGCCGGCTTCTTTTGCTGCGGTATGGGTGAACTTATCGGCTGGCTCATCGGCTTCATCGAAGGCATCATTTACTTGACGAAGTCGGATGAAGAGTTCATCCGCATCTACCAGGTCGGCAAGAAGGGCTGGTTCTGAGATTCGCGTGGTGAAGGTACTCAGCACCGAGCAGGTCGCTGCGTACCGTCGCGACGGCTACCTCGTCGTGCCGAACTTTGTAAGCACGGCGAAGTGCTTGGAACTGCGTGCTCATGCTCTTGTACTGGCTGAACGCCTGGCCGCAGAGTGCCCGCACCCCACCATCTTCACAGCTGATGGCACGGCACAGCATGCGGCTGAAGCTTGGTTCCTAGAAAGCGGCGACCGCATGCGCTGCTTCTTTGAACGCGATGCGTTCTTGCCGGACGGGACTCTGCGCGCTGCGCCGCACTTGTGCTTGAACAAGCTCGGTCATGCGATGCATGACTTGGACCCTGTGTTCGAGTCCTTCAGCCGCACACCTGAACTCACGGCCGTAGCCGACGAGATCGGCATGCGTGATCCGCGCTTGTTGCAGTCGATGTACATCTTCAAGCAAGCGCACATCGGTGGCGAGGTGCAGAGCCATATCGATCACACATATCTGCGCACGGAACCGCGCAGTGTGGTTGGGTTCTGGTTCGCTTTAGACGATGCGACCATCGAGAATGGCTGCATGTGGGCCCAACCCGGAGCGCATCGCGGCGAGCTAGGAGCGGACTTTGTTCCTCTAGAAGCCGCACGCGGCACCTTGGTGCTGCTGGACGGGGCGCTTCCGCATCGCTCGGGTGCGAACACAAGCGACAAACCCCGCCATGCCTACACGCTGCACGCCATCGAAGGCTGGACGCACTACCCGCCCGACAACTGGTTGAAGCGACCGATCGCCGATCTGCGCGGCTTTGCACGCTAACATGAGAGCGTGCACGCTGTCCTCGCCGCCCTCCTCTGCTTGTTGTTGACGGCTGTTCCGCCTCAAGCAACAGCCAAACAAGAGCTCTGGCCGGATGGGACGCTCAAGGCGCGTTGGAGCGTCGATGCGCAAGGACGCACCGATGGAACGCGCGAGGAGTACACAGCTACCGGTGTGCGCACGCTCTTGGCCGAGTACACGCGCGGGAAGCGCAACGGAGCGTGGCGCGAGTGGACACCAACTGGAGAGCGTGTGCGCTTCCTCAACTATCGCGACGACCTGCAAGACGGGCGTTGCGAAGAGTTCGAACCTGGCACGCAGCGGCGCACCAGTGCCGAGTGGAAGGCTGGTGCCCTGCATGGCGAGCGCAAGGTCTATGACAAGGACCGAGTGCTGTCCAAGCAGCGCTGGAAGGAGGGCGAGCTGGTTGATCTGGATGGGCGTCAGCCCTTCCCCGTGCGCCGTGAGGTGTTGTTGAGCGAGTTGCGTGCGATCTTGGCGCAGCCCACGACCGAAGACCCCAAGGATCCCAAAGCTGTCGAACGTCAGCGCGCATTGCATCGCTTGCAGGTGTATCGGCGCTTGTGCGGGTTGCCATGGCAAGGCATGCAGCTCGTGCCCGAGTGGAACCTGCACTGTGATGCGGCCTCCGAAGTTTGCCGTGCCAATGGTGAGCTTGATCACACGCCACCTAAGCCAAGTGGATTTGACGAGGCGCGCTACAAGCTCGGCTATGAAGGTGCATCCAACAGCAACCTTAGCCGCGGATCGTCGTTGCCGCGCAGCATCGACGGTTACATGGATGACAGCGATCCATCGAACATCGACCGCATCGGGCACCGACGTTGGTGCTTGAACCCTGCGATGAAGAAGACGGGCTTCGGCAGCGATGCCGAGTTCTCGGCGATGTGGTCCATGGACGGTAGCGGCTCGGCTCCCAAAGGGCTGGACACCGTGTGCTATCCGCCCAAAGGCCACGTGCCCGTCGATCTGTACTCAGCCGACCGAGCCTTCAGCATTGCCCTGTGGAAGAGCGGCGAACCACGACAAGATCAACTGGTGGTGCGCATCTGGTTGCTGGATGAGAACTGGCTCACCACAGGCGAACCGCTGGACTTGGACTGGTGCAAAGTCGCAGGAGGCGGCTATGGAGGCGCGCCGTGCTTGGTGTTCCGTGCGCCGCGCATGAAGGTCGCTCCTGGTATGAGCTACCGCGTGCGCGTCAGCGTGGACGGCGGCAAGACCGACGCCCACGACTACATCGTGTCGTTCTGTGAGCCCGTCAGCACTCAGTAGCTGCGACCACTTGCGTCCAGTTGGAACTGGGCCACAAGGTGTTGCAGTTGGTCCGCCATGCGTGCCAGGTCCTCTGAGGCGCGGCTCGCATGCGACACACCGCCCGAGGCGCGGGTAGCAGCCTCGGCGACATTCGCAATCGAGCCCGCGATCTCATTGCTGCCACGCGCAGCCTCGTGGATGTTGCGAGTGATCTCCTGCGTGGTCGCACTCTGCTCCTCGATGGCGCTACTGATCGAATGCTGCGCTTCGTGGATCCGTCGAATGGTCGCGAGGATCTCTTCGATCGACTGTCGCGCGAGTTGCGTGTCGTTCTGGATAGACGCCACGCGCGTCGAGATCTCCTCGGTGGCTTTGCTCGTCTGTCCAGCCAAGATCTTCACTTCATTGGCAACCACTCCGAAGCCGCGCCCCGATTCGCCGGCGCGTGCTGCTTCAATCGTGGCGTTCAAGGCCAAGAGGTTGGTTTGCGAGGCGATCTCACGGATGAGCTTCACAACCTCGCCGATGTCGTGACTGCTGGCTGCCAGCTTGTCCATCACTTCACCCACGACGCCGGCTTTGTTGACGGCTTCTTGGGCCACAGTGGTCGCACTCGTCACATTGCTCGCGATCTCTTTGACACTGGCCAACATCTCTTCGGCGGCACCGGCCACGCTTTGGAGGTTGCCATCGACTGCGGCTGCGGTACGCGTCACAACCTCAGCCTGTGTCGAGGTCTCCTCAACGCTCGACCCCATGTCGTTGCTCACCCGCGCAAGTCCACCGGCCGCATCCGCCAGCGAGCGCGAGTTGACCTGGATGGACCCCAG
>JBILXQ010000287.1:0-4269 GCA_044378375.1 Planctomycetota bacterium | reverse complement strand
CCGTGGCTTTGGAAGGCGCGCTCAAGCTGAAAGAGATCAGCTATGTGCATGCCGAGGGCTATGCGGCAGGGGAGATGAAGCACGGACCGATTGCGCTGATCGAACCCTCGATGACCATCTTGGTCATCAACGCAGCCGGGCGTGTGGCCGAGAAGACGCGCAGCAACATCGAACAAGTCAAGGCGCGCGGCGGTCGCGTGGTGGTCATCGGCTCGGATGCGGGTTCACTCGACCTGGGCGAAGAGCGCGTGGTCGCGCCAGACTGTCCAGAGATCTTGTCACCGCTCTTGAATGTGCTGCCTTTGCAGTTGGTGTCGTATCATGTCGCGCAACTCAAGGGGTGCGACATCGACAAGCCCCGCAACCTGGCGAAGAGTGTGACGGTGGAGTGATGGCGCAGACCATTCTGGTGACCGGCGGTGCAGGCTTCATCGGTTCGCATGTGTGCGAGGCACTGCTCGCGCGTGGCGATCGTGTCGTGGCACTGGACAACTTCAACGACTTCTATGACCCGGCCATCAAGCGCGGCAACTGGGCTGAGGTCGAACGCGTCGCTGCAGGTCGCGCAACCTTGGTGACAGGGGACATCCGTGATGCGCGGCTGGTAAACGAGCTGTTTGCGCAGCATTCGTTCACTGGTGTCATCCATCTGGCCGCGATGGCGGGTGTGCGCCCGAGTCTCAAAGATCCGCTGCACTACGAAGATGTGAACTTGCGCGGCACGCTGACTTTGTTGGAGGCTGCGCGCCAGCGCCGCGGCTTGCGCTTCGTGTTCGCAAGCTCCTCCTCGGTCTATGGCGACCATGATCAGAGCCCGTTCTCGGAGTCTCATGACGTGCGCCGCCCTGTGTCTCCGTACGCGGCCACCAAGCTGTCGGGCGAGTTGCACTGCTTCACCTACCACCATCTGTACGGTGTGCCGGTCAGCGCTCTGCGCTTCTTCACGGTCTACGGCCCGCGCCAAAGACCCGAGATGGCCATTCACAAGTTCGTCGCAGCCTGCCTGCAGGGCCAAGCTGTGCCGTTCTACGGCGATGGTACGACGCGCCGCGACTACACCTACATCGCGGATATCGTCGACGGCGTTGTGCGCGCGCTGGATCGCTGCGCTGGCTACGAGATCTACAACCTAGGCGAATCGGCCACGACCTCGCTCTCTGAGCTGGTGCAGTGGATCGGCGAGGCCTGTGGTCGCGAGGTGCTGCTCGATCGCCAACCCATGCAGAGCGGGGATGTGGTCCTGACATGTGCCGATGTGACCAAGGCGCGCGCCAAGCTCGGCTACGCCCCCTCGGTGCCCGTGAAGGACGGTTTGGCCCGTTTCGTGGCTTGGTACCGCGCTCGCCACGGCCTCTGAAGGCCCTTTGGGGCGGAAATCCTTGCCCGAGCCGAGTTTGGGGCGTTGCCGGACTCAAGTCGTGCCCTTAGCATTTCGATGCTAAAGGCCCCCGCGCGTCGCGTGGGGATCCCCATCCCGCCCGCCTGCACGGCTGGCACGACTCGAACCCCCAAAGAACTAGGCGCGTCATGAAAGGCGTCATCCTCGCCGGCGGTCTCGGTACGCGGCTCTTCCCGCTGACCAAGATCACGAACAAGCACCTGTTGCCGATCTACGACCGGCCGATGATCTATTACCCGATCGAGGCGATGGTCAACGCCGGCATCACGGACATCATGATCGTGACTGGTGGCCGCAAGTCGGGCGACTTCTTGTCGTTGCTCGGGAACGGCAAGGACTTCGGCTTGAAGCACCTGAACTACACCTACCAAGAGGGTGAAGGTGGCATTGCCGAGGCTTTGGGCTTGGCGGAGCACTGGGCCGCCGGTTCGCCGGTGTGCGTGATCCTCGGTGACAACATCATTGAGTGGAACATCAAGCAGGCTGTCGATGACTTCAAGACGCAGCAGAAGGGCGCCAAGATCATCGTCAAGGAGGTCCATGACCCCGAGCGCTTTGGTGTCGCGACGATCAAGGACGGCAAGGTGGCCAAGATCATCGAAAAGCCGAAGAATCCCGAGTCCAAACTGGCTGTCATCGGCATCTACCTGTACGACGGCCGCGTGTGGGACATCATCAAGACGCTCAAGCCCAGCGATCGCGGCGAGCTCGAGATCACCGATGTCAACAACTGGTACATCCAGGACGGCACGATGTCGTACGAGGTGCTGAAGGGGTGGTGGACCGATGCGGGCACCTTCAAGAGCCTGCATTCCGCCGCTTCCTTGGTGGCCGATGGTGGCGACAACAAGATGGGCTGAGGCCCACTGCTTAGGACGCCATGATGAAACGTGTGCTCGTCACTGGAGCGAGCGGCATGCTCGGCAGCCAGCTGTTGCTTGATGCACCGGCTGGCTGCACGACGATTGGGACAGACTTGCGACCTGATGCGCCGGTGACGGTGCCCGGGGTTGATCTGGCTGACCCGCTAGCCGTGTCCGGTTTGTTTGACAGCCATGGTCCGTTTGACGCCGTTCTGCACTGTGCTGCTTGGACGGCGGTGGACTTGGCGGAAGAGAAGGTCGCGGAAGCGCGCCGCGCGAATGCGACCGCGTGTGCGGTCCTAGCGGCCGAGTGTGCTCGGCGCGGGACGCGCTTGGTGGCTGTCTCGACCGACTTCGTGTTCGACGGAACCGCCAGCACGCCCTACACGGTGGAGTCGGCCACCAATCCCGTGTCGGTGTACGGGCTGACCAAGCTCGAAGGCGAACAAGCGATCCTGCGCTTGCACGGCGCGAACAGCGCGATTGCGCGCACACAGTGGTTGTACGGCCCGCGTGGCCGGCACTTCCCCGGCACGATGCTGCAGTTTGCCAAAGACAAGAAGCAGCTGAAAGTCGTGCACGATCAAGTGGGCTCACCGACTTCGACACTGGAGCTCTCGCCCGCGCTGTGGGATCTCGCGCGTTCAACCGAATGCGGAGTCTTTCACGCGGCTTGCGAGGGCCAGGCGAGCTGGTTCGAGTTCGCTTGTGAGACCTTTCATCTGGCCGGTGTGCAAGGACTGGAGGTCACACCCTGCACCACGGCGGACTTCCCGCGCCCCGCGCGTCGTCCGGCGTACTCGACACTCGATTGCTCGCGCTTGACCAAGCTGCGCGGCAAACCTCTGCAACACTGGCGCGATGCTCTCGCGACCTACCTGAAGGAAACGAACTGATATGCACGCGATCCCTGATCAGCCCTTTGATGCAGCCCACGGCGTTACGGTCCTCGTGACGGGAGGTGCGGGCTTCATCGGCACGAGCTTTGTCCACATGCTGGCGGAGCTGCGCCCGCAGTGGAACATCGTCAACTTCGATGCGTTGACCTACGCGGGCAATCTGGAGAACTTGGAAGGCCTGCGTGGCAACGCACGGCACCAGTTCGTCAAGGGCGACATCTGTGTCGACGAAGACGTCGAGCGGGCCTTCGCAGCCTGCTCCAAGTTCGGTGGCAAGGTGTGTGTGGTGCACTTCGCCGCCGAGAGCCATGTCGATCGCTCGATCATCTCGGGGCGTCCATTTGTTTTGACAAATGTGCTCGGCACGCAGACGCTGCTGGATCATGCCCGCAAGTTGGGTGTGATGCGCTTCGTGCATGTCTCCACCGACGAGGTCTACGGCACACTCGGGGCCACGGGGGCCTTCAGCGAAGAGACGCCGCTGGCTCCGAACTCGCCGTACTCGAGCAGCAAAGCCGGCTCTGATTTGCTCGTGCGGGCCGCAGTGCACACCCATGGATTCCCGGCGCTGATCACGCGCTGCTCCAACAACTACGGTCCGTACCAGTTCCCGGAGAAATTTTTGCCGCTCATGATCGCCAACATTGGCGAAGGAAAGAGCATTCCCGTCTATGGGGATGGCTTGCAGATTCGCGACTGGTTGTATGTGCGCGACCACTGCGAGGCGATCCTCGCTGTGCTGGAGCGCGGCCATGTCGGCGAGGTCTACAACATCGGCGGCAATAACGAGATGACCAACATTGCTTTGGTTAAGCGGGTCTTGAAGGAACTCTCAAAGCCGGAAAGTCTGATCACCTACGTCAAGGATCGACCTGGTCACGACCGCCGCTATGCCATCGATGCGAGCAAGATCCGGCGCGAGTTGGGCTGGAGTCCGCGTTACACGTTTGACCAAGCCTTGCCGGAGACCATTCGTTGGTACCACGCCAATTCTGCGTGGTTGCAGCGCGTGCGTAGCGGCGCGTACCGTGACTACTACCAGCGGCAGTACGGTTCCTAACGCTGATCTGCTCAACCTATGAGCGGATCCTGCCGACAAACACGCTTG
>JBILXQ010000286.1:0-4274 GCA_044378375.1 Planctomycetota bacterium | reverse complement strand
ACACCCTCTAGCGGGCGAACGACCGCAGCAGCGCCCACCACAAGCGCATCCAACCGTCCAACGCGCGTGCCAGCCAGTGCTTGACGCCACGCGCCGCCGCAGGCGTGAGCGTGAGTGGACCACCGACAAGCAAGTCACGATCGTTGCGCGTACGCAAGCGCTCGAGCTGGGCGCGGCGTTCACGCCAACCGACGCGCGCTTGCCACCAGTCCCGCTTGCCGCGCCACCAAGCGCTCAGGCCACCGAAGCCCCCGCCCCCGGCGGCGAGCGCAAAGCCCAACTGCACCGTCTCGTAGGCCAGCAACGAGGGCACGCAACACACGAGGGTCCGCGTGCGGTAGTTGTTCGCCAGGTGCAACCAACGGTTCTTGCTGTGGTGGTAGATGCGCGTGTGCGGGTAGCGCGGCCCATCGCGAAACGACAGGTCAGGCGTGCCACCGCCGTGCAAGCACAGCGCTTCCTCGTCGCTCATGATCGTCCAGCCCGCGGCACGCAAGCGGTACGACAGATCAAGATCTTCGAAGAGGATGAACATGCGCTCATCGAAGCCCCCTACGGCCAGCAGTGCGTCCTTGCGCACCAGCAAAGCCACCGAGACGCAACAGCCTGCCTCCAAGACACCTGTGCCCGCGGCTTGCGCGAGAGGCACATAGAAGTTCCGCAGAGCAATCAAGCCCGCATGATGCAGGGCGCCCCCATCGTAGTGGACCCGCGCAGGCTCATCGGCGAAGACGGAGCGTGGTTGGACGATGGCGGTATCACGACGGCTGTCTAATACTTTTGACAGGCGCTCCAAGACATCGGGAGCTACATACGCATCGTTGTCGAGCAGCAGCACACGCGCACTGGTCGCAGCCCGCAGCCCAGCATTGCGCGCCACACTGGGACCACCATTGCGCCCCAGCTGCACGATGCGTCCTTGCGGCAATGCTGCGGCGATGTCTTGCGCGGAACCATCCTCCGAGGCTCCGTCCACTACCAGCAACTCGCCGATGGGACCACGCAAAGCCTGCAAAGCCGCCACAAGCCGATCCACGTGCCGACGGCCGTTCCAGTTCACGACCACCACATCGACCCGCTGGCTGGACGCTGCAGAGCTCACGACAGCGGCAACTCGAAGTCAGGATGCGTGCAGGGCTGCCGGTGGCGCCAGCAGTACGGCAGATTGACGAGGATCGAGGCGCTGGCCTTGACCAACACCCACCAAGCTCCGGGCGTCTCTTTTAGGCTACGCCCGATGCCGATCGTGCCCGTGGCATCGGCGACGGTGCCCTCAGCCTCGCGCCGCTCGCCGCGCAAGATGACCTTGGTCACCACCAACCACGGCAAACGCACCAAGTCGCTCGCAGGGGCGTACTTGAACATGGTCAACCAAGCATTGCGCGCGTGGTAGTACAGGCTGCGCTTGCCCATCTTGATCCCAAAGGGTGTCTTGTGAAACACACCTGTACCCGGGTACTGCAACACGCGGTAGCCCAGATTGAGCAACCTGCAGGTCAGATCGCGCTCATTGCCGTAGATGAAGTGGTTGATGTCGTACCAACCCGCCGCGCGAATGGCCTGACTGCGAGCGAGGGACGCACAGCCACGGAAGGTGGACATGTAGCGTTCCGTGTTGACCAAGGGCGAGTTCAGGTAACTCGCAGGCGTGCCTGGCTCGACCACTTGTGTCGAGACAATGGCCGTGGTCGCAGGCTCGGCGCGCATGCGCGCCAGCGCCTTCTCGACCCACTGCGGCTGCATGACGATGTCGTCGTCCAAGATCGCTGTGTACTCGGTGGTCACCGAGGCAAAGCCCACATTGAAGGTCTCACACGCGCCATAGCGGCTGTGCGGCATGACGATCAGGCGCACGCGTGGGAACTCACGCTTCACCATCGCCACGGTCTGGTCGGTCGAGTGATTGTCAACCACCACGATCTCGTCGAAGGGCAAGGTTTGTGCTTCGAGAGCCAAGAGATTCTCGCGCAGATCGGCGCACTTGTTCCAAGTGGACACCACGGCCGTTACGCCGCTGGTTCTGTGAGGCTGGTGCTGCGGAACCGACGAAGCAGCACCACTTTGGCGCAAACGCGCCACTTGCTCGACAAACGCGAGCACCTCGTGCGACGAGCGACGGGTGTACGCCTCCACGCAGCGCACCTCGGGCAAGTCCACATCCATGGCGCGCGCCACATCCGCAGCCAGCGCCTTCTCCAAACGACCGGCACCCAACTGCGAGGCATAGCTCTCGAGAGCCGCACGCTTGCGGGCGGTCACGCTGGTGATATCGACCAACACACCATCCAGCACAGGCGTGTTGACCGACCACAACCAGACCTCGCGGGCTGAACCGCGCGCGAGCGCCGACGCCACGGCGGCAGACACTGCGCGGTGATCCGGATGGTGCTCACACGGCGATGGCGCATAGACGGTGCGAGCTTGCAACTCGTCAAGTAGATGCGACAGGCGCTGGGCCAAGTGCGTCTCGGCCCCCAAGGCCCCATCGTTCAAACCGACAAAGCGTGGCTCGCTGAGTCCCAAGCGCTGGCAAGCTGCGCGCGCTTCCTCGCGGCGCATGTGCGCGGTGGCATCGGCTCCCTGCTGGGCGTCCGCCACGATGACCACCTGCACCGCCACCCCGCGAGCCGCCAACAACGCCAGCGCACCGCCACAACCGATGGTCTCATCATCCGGATGAGCAGCCACGCACACGACCGGGCCCTCTACATGCGCAAGGTCCACCAGTGCCGGAAAGGACCCCTTCATACGGGCCTAGCCTGGCACTGGCTGCACGTGAGCCGGAGTGTACTTGCGGAGGTGAGTTGCATGAGCCCTGAGGAGAGTACTCATCGGCTCAAACGACTGCTACTCATGAGCGAGGCGCTGCCGCCCGTGCAATGTCGGCCTGTGCGGCACGGCGCGCATTCGCCTCGGAAAGCGTTTCAATCACGCCGGAACGGGGCTGCAAGGCCTGCCACTGCGCAATGGCCGCCTGCGCGCCTGCGTCCCCGCGCTCAGCCCGACGCTCCAGCGAGCCTTTGAGCGCGCGCAGAGCTGCATCCGGATCAGCATCGGTGCGCACGGCCAGATCGCACAAAAAGGGCCATACCGCGTGGCCTCTGTCGCGGGTCACTGCATCCAAGGCCAGCAAGCACTGCGCGGCGGCTTGGCGCAGATCGAGCGGCAAATCAGCCTGCGTTTGCGCATCGGTGCCAAGTGCGCGCGGCTGGCACAGCGCCTCCAAACCGTACAACTGCTCCAGCTGCGCACTCCATGTGGCTTGAGGAAGACGCGCCGCTCCGGCAGCCGATGACTCCAAAGGCGGCGATACCAACAAGCGCTCAAGGGCGCTCAAGCAGGCCACTTGGAGCTCGTGTGCGGTCGTTGCGCGCAACCCTGCGACCAAAGGGGCGCCGGCGGAGGCGAGGCCAGAGGCCCCCAGCGCAGCAGCTGCGACGCCACCGATCGAAGGATCCAGCACAGCCTGTGCGAGTCCCGCGTGCGCTGCACGATTGCGCGCCGTGCGACGCTCCAAGCACTGCGCCGCGTGCAAACGCACATAACGGTTCTCATCGCGCAAGGCCCGCTCGAGCAGAGGCACCACATAGTCGGGCATGCGCACCAGCACAAAGCGTGCATCGTCCACTTGCCGCAGATCAAACAGTGACAGGCGCTGGATCAACCGCCACGCAGCGCACTCTTGCACCGAGTCTCCGGGTTCAGGAATGAGGCCGTTCGCGTGCAGACGCAACAACTCGCCACCAAAGGGCGCACCGTACCGTGCCGCAAGTTCATCGGCCTTGGCCCGTGCAGTATCCGCGAGCCACGCATCGTCTGTGCGGCCAGCAAGCACCAACAGCCCTTCCAAACCAGCCAGACTCCCTTGTTGAGCCAGCGCATCCGCCAGCCACAAGACTGTCTCTCCATCGACCTCATACTTGAGGCGCAAGAGCAAGCGCGGCAGCACACGGGGCTCGCGCAAGCGGCCTAACTCGTAGGCACAACGAGCCCGCACCCACGGCACAGCATGTGTCTCAAGAGCTTGACACAAGGCTTCACGCGCCGCGGTATCCGCCCACGCACCCAACACAGCAATGGCTGCTGCTGCACGCTCGGGTGCTTGCTTGGCTTGGGCCACGACGCCAACAAACGCGGGCACCAAACCGCGACCAGCGCGCTGGACATCCGTGAGGGTCAATTCACGCGAGCGCACATCACTTCCCGACCACGCCGACACAGCGGCTTCCAAGTACTCTTCTGCGCCCTCAGGCAGCGTTGCGGACGGTGCACTA